>CABUOF010000023.1 GCA_902493125.1 uncultured Collinsella sp.
GTCTGGCGCTAAAAGGGGTGTGCTTACTGCGGCGTTACACGTCTGCAACATGGGAGAAGGGACAACAGGGTGCGTGTCCGCTGCGGTTGGTCACGCCGCGTTGCACAAAGACCGTGAACCTTTTGTGGGACACGCGGCGCCGTGGTACCATAGCCGAGTTTGTTGTCTTGGTCGGAAACCAAGACGCCTTATGCGCTGATCGGTAACCAGCGCCTGACCAATAGGAGTCCTACCATGAAGCAGGGTATCCATCCCCAGTATGTCGAGTGCACGGTGACGTGCTCCTGCGGCAACACCTTCAAGACGCACGCTACCGTGTCCGAGATGAAGGTTGAGCTTTGCAACGAGTGCCACCCGTTCTACACCGGCCAGCAGAAGTTCGTCGACACCGGTGGACGCGTCCAGCGCTTCGCCGACAAGTTCGGTGGCGCCGCTGCCGCCCAGCTCAAGAAGGCCGAGGAGGCCAAGGCTGCCAAGGCTGCCAAGGCTGCTGAGGCCGAGGCCGCTCGCAAGGCCGCCGCTGAGGCTAAGGCTGCCGAGAAGGCCAAGCGTGCTGCTAAGTTTGCCGAGGAGGCTGCCAAGCAGGCCGCCGAGGCTCCCGCAGAGGCTCCCGTCGAGGAGGCCGCTGCCGAGGCCGAGACCACCGAGGCTGCTGAGTAAATAGCTCGCCGCGGAATCACTCGCATTCATGGCATAAGGGCCGTGCATCCGTTTGGGTGCGCGGCCCTTTTCTTTTTATTGGTGCAAACCAACCTGCCCCCATTGCACCAAATGGCAGAGAGGCAGCGTTTGCCCAGATAAAACTTGCCAAAATTAACCTGTCCCATTGTGGCAGGTTGGTCGTAGTTATTACGTGGCGGTCGAGGTCGACCGTATAGGCCGCGCCTTGTTTGGCTAAAGTACAATCATCTGTGTTTAACTCGCCCGCAGCTGCACGGCGTGGGCGATGGCCAAAAAGGAAAACCACATGGGATTCATGTCAAAGCTGCTGTCCTTTGGATCCGATAAGGACCTTAAGCGCTACTACAAGATCGTCGACCAGATCAACGGTCTTGAGCCCCAGTTTGAGAAGATGACCGAGGAGGAGCTCCGCGGCCAGACCGATAAGTTCCGCGAGCGTTACGCCAACGGCGAGTCGCTCGACGACATGCTCCCCGAGGCCTTTGCCACCGTGCGCGAGGCTTCCAAGCGCACCATGGGTATGCGCCACTTTGACGTGCAGCTCATTGGCGCCATGGCACTGCACGAGGGCCACATCGCCGAGATGAAGACTGGCGAAGGTAAGACCCTCGTCTCCACGTTGGCCGGCTATCTCAACGCTATTGCCGGCAAGGGCGTGCACGTCGTTACTGTCAATGATTACCTTGCCAAGCGTGACTCCGAGTGGATGGGCCGCATCTATAAGTACCTGGGCATGACCGTCG
The DNA here is from genome assembly GCA_902493125.1 of uncultured Collinsella sp. GTDB lineage: Bacteria > Actinomycetota > Coriobacteriia > Coriobacteriales > Coriobacteriaceae > Collinsella. The sequence goes on from CABUOF010000023.1 coordinate 1,425, forward strand.
GTCTGCTCCAGAACAACATGCCGCTCGAGCTCAAGCGCCCGGCCTACCAGGCTGACGTCACCTACGGCACCAACTCCGAGTTCGGCTTTGATTACCTGCGCGACAACATGGTTATCCGTCCCGAGCAGCGCGTGCAGCGCGGCCACAACTACGCCATCGTCGACGAGGTTGACTCCATCCTGATCGATGAGGCCCGCACCCCGCTGATCATCTCGGGCGCTGGCACCAAGTCCGCCAGTACCTACAAGGACTTCGCGCGTGCCGTGCGTGGCCTTGAGCGCGGCGAGGACGTGTCGCACGACATGCTTACCGCCACCGAGGACGTTGAACCCACGGGCGACTACGTCATGGATGAGGCCAAGCACACCATCGCCGCCACCGAGCGCGGCCTTAAGAAAATCGAGCGCCGCCTGGGTATCGATGACATCTATGCCGATCTCTCCGGCCAGCTGGTCAACCACCTGCAGCAGGCGCTGAAGGCCCAGTACATGTTCCACCGCGATAAGCAGTACGTGGTCACCAACGGCGAGGTCGAGATCGTCGACGAGTTCACCGGCCGCATTATGGAAGGCCGCCGTTACTCCGAGGGCCTGCACCAGGCCATCGAGGCCAAAGAGGGCGTGCTCGTACGCGAGGAGAACCAGACCCTGGCCACCATCACCCTGCAGAACTACTTCCGTCTGTATGACAAGCTCTCCGGCATGACCGGCACGGCACTTACCGAGGATGCCGAGTTCCGCGAGATCTACAAGCTGCCCGTCGAGGTCATCCCCTCCAACAAACCCGTGCAGCGCGTGGACCACGAGGACCTGGTGTACCGCACCATTCAGGCCAAGTACAACGCCGTCGCCGACGATGTGGAGCGCCGTCACGCCAAGGGCCAGCCGGTCCTGGTGGGCACCGTCTCCATCGAGAGCTCCGAGAAGCTGTCCGCCGCCCTTACCAAGCGCGGCATCGCACACGAGGTCCTCAACGCCAAGCACCATGAGCGCGAGGCCCACATCGTTGCCCAGGCCGGACGCTACGGCGCCGTGACCATTGCCACCAACATGGCCGGTCGTGGTACCGACATCCTGCTGGGCGGCAACCCCGACGAGTTGGTGCGCGAGCGCCTGGAGTACGAGGGCCTGACCATGGAGGACGTGACGCCCGAGCAGCTCGAGCAGTTTAACGCCGAGGCCAAGGAGACTTGCAAGGCCGAGCGCGAGCGCGTGCTTGCCGCCGGCGGCCTGACCGTCATCGGCACCGAGCGCCATGAGTCCCGTCGTATCGACAACCAGCTGCGCGGCCGTTCCGGCCGTCAGGGCGACCCGGGCGAGACCCAGTTCTACCTGTCGCTCGAGGACGACCTCATGCGCCTGTTCGGCGGCGACAAGATGGACCGCGTCTCCAAGATGATGGTCACGGCCGACATGGGCGACGACATGCCCATCCAGCACAAGATCATCTCCAAGGCCGTCGAGAGCGCCCAGCACAAGGTCGAGAGCATCAACTTCTCCATGCGTAAGAGCGTCCTTGAGTACGACGACGTCATGAACAAGCAGCGCCAGGTCATCTACGCCGAGCGCAATAAGATTCTGGACGGCAAGGATCTGACCGACCACATCACCGAGGTCATGCACGACACCGTGTACCGCTGCGTGCAGGAGTTCTGCATCAAGGACAGCCACGATGGCGAGCGCGATCTCGAGGGCCTGCGCAAGTGGGTTGTGGAGCTCACCGGCCACATCGATACGCCGAAGTTCCCCGACGAGGATTATGAGGCCCTGGCTGCCGATGTCCTGGCTTACGTGGAGAAGTGCTACAACATGAAGGCCGAGCGCTTGGGCGAGGACCTGATGCGCGAGCTCAACACCCAGGTTATGCTGCGCGTCATCGATACCCGCTGGATGAACTACCTGCAGGAGATGGACTACCTCAAGACCGGCATCGGCCTGCGCGGCTTTGGCCAGCGCGACCCGCTGGTTGAGTACAAGACCGAGGCCTACGGCGCGTTCCAGATACTCGTCGATACCATGTATGAGGATTACCTGCGCACGGTTCTGCGCATCGAGATCAAGGCTGCCCCGCGTGCCGTGGAGCACAAGGAGGAGCCCGCGCTCGAAGGCGCGCGCTTCTCCGGTCCTGCCGAGGTCGATGGTGATAACGGCGACTCGGTGCTGCGCAAGCAGGCGCAGGTGCAGGCCCGCACGGCTGTCCAGGGTGGTCCGGCTGCCGTCAACAACGGTGGCAAGGTGACGACCTACCGCAAGTCCGAGAGCGACGATCCGTACGTCAACGTGGGCCGCAACGACCCGTGCCCCTGCGGTAGCGGCAAGAAGTTTAAGTACTGCCACGGCAGGAATCGTTAATGGCTGAGGCTTTAGAGATAACGCCCGCCGAGCTGGATGCGTTCGCGGACCGGCTCGGCGAGGTCGAGTCGTATCTCCACCTGGACGAGAAGCGTACCCGTGTGACCGAGCTCGAGGCCAAAAGTGTTGCCCCTGGCTTTTGGGATGACGCCGACGCCGCCCGTGCCACCATGGAGGAGATCGCGCGCACCAAGGAAGATATCGCTGCCGTGGACACCGCGCGCGGCGAGCTTTCCGATGCCCGCGCCGCGCTGGAGCTTGCCGAGGAGATGGGGGATGACCCCGACGCCGTCGCCCTTCGCGAGGAGGCTACAGCCACGGCTGAGCGCCTGGCCCGTGCCATCGATGAGCTTGAGCTTTCGAGCTGGTTTACCGGTGAGTTCGATCACGGCGATGCCATTGTGACCATCAAGCCCGGACAGGGTGGTCTGGAGGCCCAGGACTGGACCTTCATGCTCTTTAAGATGTACATGAAGTATTGCCAGCGTCGCGGCTGGAAGGTCACCATCAACGACTGTCCCGCGGCCGAGGTCATCGGCATCGACCGCGCGACCTTTACCGTCGAGGGCAAGGACGCATTTGGCATGCTGCGCGCCGAGGCCGGTGTCCACCGCTTGGTTCGCATTAGCCCCACCGACGACAAGAAGCGCCGCCAGACCACGTTTGCCGGCGTCGAGGTCATCCCCGTGCTACCCGATGATATCGACATCGAGATCAGCCCCGATGACATCCGCGTGGACGTGTACCACGCGAGCGGCCCAGGCGGTCAGGGTGTCAACACCACTGACTCCGCCGTGCGCGTGACGCATTTTCCCAGCGGCATTGTGGTCACCTGCCAAAACGAGCGCAGCCAGATCCAGAACAAGGCCGCGTGCATGCAGATCCTCAAGGCTCGCCTGTACGAGATTGAGCTCGAGAAGCGTGCCGAGGCCCTGGATGAGATCCGCGGACCCAAGACCACGATTGGTTTTGGCAACCAGATTCGCAGCTACGTGCTCTACCCGTACCAGATGGTCAAGGACCTACGCACGGGCGTGGAGACCAGCAATGTCGAGGCCGTTCTTGACGATGGCGACCTGGACCCGTTTGTTATTGGCTACCATCGTTGGGCCACCGGCAACGCCGATGCAGAAGGCTCGGAGGTCTAAAACATCGGGCAGCTTCAAGCCGATGCTAAGCCCAACGGTTGGACGGGTTTGTATCCAGAATAAACCCTGCGCAGGGGTGGTTTTTGTCCGGCGAATCGGTAGAATCGAATACAGCAAGAAGTTCGAAGCGCATCCGTTTGGGTGCGCTTTTTTGAGGGAGGCAGCATGGCATATCGTCTGGACATCAAGCGCATTCTTTCGATGAACTTCTTTCACGACCTGCCCCAGATTATGTTGGGGTGCGCTCTGGCCGCTATTGCGACCGACCTGTTTTTGATTCCCAACGGCCTTGCTGCCGGTGGCGTTACGGGCCTTGCCACCATTATCCAGGCGGTCGGTGCATCGCGCGGCCTATCGCTTCCCGTTGGTATTCAGACGATCGTGATGAACGCCTTGCTGTTGTTGGTCGTTATGCGCGAGGGCGGCATGTTCTACGTGGTGCAGACCGCGACGGGCTTTGTGCTGCTGGGCTTCTTTACCGATCTGTTCGCCCCGTTTGTAGCACCTCTGGCGGATGCGGACCTGATGCTCCCTGCCATGTGGGGCGGCATTATTACGGGCATCGGTTACGGCATGGTGTTGCGCGCCGGCGCCAACACCGGCGGCTCGGACACGATTGGCCAAATCATCTCGCGTAACACCTCACTGCCGGTGGGCTCGACCGTCATGGCGATCGATGTTGCCGTATGCGCGCTGTCGGCTCCGGTCTTTTCAATCGAAAACGCACTATATGCAGGCCTTTCGATGGTCATTAGCGGCTACGTGATCGATGCCGTGGTCGATGGTGGCAACAAACGCCGTATGGTACTCATCATCTCGGACAAGTTCCCTGATATCGCTGCCGATATCATGTATGGCCTGGGTCGTGGTTGTACCAAGTTTAAGGCGACTGGCATGTATTCGGGCGCCGAGAAGCCGGTGATTATGGTCATCGTGAGCCGTCGAGAGCTCAATACCCTCAAGACGATCGTGCGCGAGCGCGATCCTCACGCCATTGTGACGGTCGCTGACGTTACGGAAGCCTTCGGCGAGGGATTCAAGGACATTAGCGCGTAGGGGCGACCGTGTTCCATCCAAAAGACGTTCACATTGATAAACCGTTTCATCAGCGGTTCTGCCTGCTAAATTGTTCAAATAATGATAAAAACTCTGGTAAAGCCATCAGTTTCCAGCATAATGAATGACGTACGTGCATTGCGGCTGTGTTGGGATTACCTTCGGTGCCGTGCGCATTTTGTCTAATGAGGATGAAAGGAAGGCACAATGAGCGACGAAGAGCTCAAAAAGGTTGCCAACGAGGTAAGGAAGGGCATCGTCACCGGCGTGCACGCTGCCAAGTCCGGCCATCCGGGCGGTTCGCTCGGCGCTGCCGACATCATGACCTATCTGTACTTTGAGGAAATGAACGTCGACCCGGCCGACCCCCGCAAGGCCGACCGCGACCGCTTCGTGCTTTCCAAGGGTCACTGCGCGCCTGGTCTGTACGCCGTGCTCGCCGAGCGCGGATTCTTCCCCAAGGAGGATCTCGAGACGCTGCGCCACATCGGCAGCCACCTGCAGGGCCATCCCAACATGAACGATACCCCGGGCGTCGACATGTCCACCGGCTCGCTCGGCCAGGGCATCTCCGCCGCCGTGGGCATGGCCGTTGCCGCCAAGCACTGGGGCGACGACTATCGCACCTACGCCCTGCTGGGCGACGGCGAGAGCGAGGAGGGCCAGGTCTGGGAGGCCGCCATGTTTGCCGGCAACCAGCAGCTCGACAACCTCTGCGTGATCGTCGACCATAACGGCCTGCAGATCGACGGCCCCGTCGAGGAGGTTAACGACCCCATGCCGCTCGCCGACAAGTTCCGTGCCTTTAAGTTCCACGTGGTGGAGCTTGCCGACGGCAACGATTTCGACCAGATCCGCGCCGCCTTTGCCGAGGCTCGCGCTACCAAGGGCCATCCGACTGCCATTATCGCCGAGACCATGAAGGGCAAGGGCGTTTCCTTTATGGAGAACCAGGTGGGTTGGCACGGTAAGGCCCCCAACGATGAACAGTTTGAGCAGGCCATGGCAGAGCTCACGGCCGCCGGAGAGGAGCTCTAGGATGGCAGACGTCAAGAAAATCGCCACGCGCGTAAGCTACGGCGAGGCCCTCGTCGAGCTCGCCAACGAGCACGATGACTTTGTGGTCCTCGACGCCGACCTGGCCGCCGCCACGCAGACCGGCAAGTTTAAGGCCGCCTGCCCCGACCGCTTCTTCGATGTGGGCATCGCCGAGAGCAACCTGATGGGTGTTGCCGCCGGTATCGCAACCACCGGCCGCGTCGCCTTCGCGAGCAGCTTTGCCATGTTTGCCGCCGGCCGCGCCTTTGAGCAGGTCCGCAACTCCATCGGCTATCCGCACCTTAACGTTAAGATCGGTGCCACGCATGCCGGTATCTCGGTGGGCGAGGATGGCGCCACGCACCAGTGCTGCGAGGATATCGCCCTGATGCGTGTCATCCCCGGCATGACCGTGATCGTTCCCGCCGACGACATCGAGGCCCGTGCCGTGACGCGCGCCGCCTACGAGTGCGACGGCCCCGTGTACATGCGCTTCGCCCGTTTGGCCTCGCCGGTTATCAACGACCCCGAGACCTACAAGTTCGAGTTGGGTAAGGGCATTGTCATGCGCGAGGGCTCCGATGTGACCATCATCGCCTGCGGCCTGATGGTCGGCGAGGCTCTCGAGGCCGCCGAGCAGCTCGCCGCCGATGGCATCGACGCCGAGGTCATCAACATGCACACCATCAAGCCCATCGATGCCGACCTGATCGTCAAGAGCGCCACCAAGACCGGCCACGTCGTGACCGTCGAGGAGCACTCTGTGATCGGTGGCCTGGGCAGCGCCGTTGCCGACGTCCTGTGCGAGCAGTGCCCGACGCCGCTCAAGAAGATCGGCGTCAACGACACCTTCGGTGAGTCCGGCCCGGGCGCCGAGCTCCTACACAAGTACGGCCTGGACGCCGCCAACATCGTGGCGACCACCAAGGAGTTCTTGGCCTAGAGCAGCCATCGCTCAATCGGCAACAAGCCAATCGCATTCAAATGCAGACAGGGGCGTCCTCAAAGAGGGCGGCCCTGTTTTATATTTCAGCTAAATCAGAGCCGCACCAAGCGAGGCATTCTCCGGGAAGAGAGCCCAGTACAGCAAAGTGCAATTCAGACCCTTCTAACTTTGTATATGCAGCACTCCAAGATAAATGCGGCGGCCCCTTAGTAGCCGCAGGCCGGGCACAGGGTTACTCTCCAAATCTTTCCGCAGGACGGAGGAGCCCCCGCCGCACGTAGTGCGCAGCGGAGGCTCCGACATGTCCGAGGACGATTTGGAGAGTAACCCTGTGTCCGGCCGGAGGGACCCAAACACGGCCATGCTTCTTATGTGCAGCAAAGCTAATGCTGCTAAAATACTAAGCGCTCATGTAGTTTAAACGCACGACGATAAGGAGCACCAGTGGGTAACCACTTCCGTACCTCCGGTGCGGGCGATGATGCCCCCAAGACGCAGGCAGGCGTCCAGGGCAGTCGTTTCGCCACTCCGGATTCAGAGGGCCAGCCTGTTGCTCAGGCCCCCGCTCAGCCGGCAGATCAGGCACAGCCGGCATCCGATCCCTTTGCCTACAATCCAACCAGCGATGTCGCACTTTCCGGCGCGGCGGGTTTTGAGCCCGTTCAGGCCGTGACCGCTCGCGTGGAGCAGCCTCAGGCTGGCGCCGCCGCGCCGCAGCCTACCATGGCCGGCATTCCCGACCCCATGGCCCCTGCGACGCCGGCTCCTCAGCCTGCGCAGTCTGGTCTCTTTGCCGCTATTCCCGACCCCACGCAGCCTGCTGCCCCGGTGGTCGAGAGCGATCAGGCAGCCGAGGTCGCAAGCCTCGATAACGCGCTCAACAACCCCGATTTTACGTCGGTGTTTGCGCCCATCGATCCGCAGGCCAGCCGCAAGAAGATGGCCAAGCAGGCCGGTGTCGAGCCCGTCATCCTTATGGAGCATGTCACCAAGATCTATCCGGCACAGCCCAACAAGCCTGCACTCGACGACATCAACATCGAGATCTATCCGGGCGAGTTCGTCTTCCTGGTCGGTCACTCCGGCTCGGGTAAGACCACGCTGCTGTCGACGCTCAACCGCGACGTCAAGCCGACGAGCGGCCGCATCCTGGTTGCCGGTCAGGACCTCATGAAGATCAAGAACCGCAAGGTTCCGTTCCTGCGCCGCCAGATTGGCGCTGTGTTCCAGGACTTTAAGCTTCTGCCGCAAAAGACCGCCTACGAAAACGTGGCGTTTGCCCTGCAGTGCATCGGCAAGCCCAAGGGCGTCATTCGCAGCCAGGTGCCCGAGGTGCTGCGTCTGGTCGGTCTGGCCGATCAGATGGACTCGCTGCCCGACCAGCTTTCCGGTGGCGAGCAGCAGCGCGTTGCCGTCGCCCGCGCTATGGTCAACCGTCCGCCGCTGCTGATCTGCGACGAGCCCACGGGTAACCTCGACCCGGCGATCTCGCTGGGCATCATGAAGCTGCTCGAGCGTATTAACCGCACCGGCACTACCGTGATCGTCGCCACGCACGACCGCGAGATGGTCGATAGCATGCACCGTCGCGTGATCGCCCTCGAGGGCGGCCACGTTATCCGCGACCAGGAGAGGGGAGGTTACGGCAACTATGGCACCAACTAACGTGGGCTACTCCTTCAAAGAGGCAATCAGCCACTTCTTCCGTAACTGGACTACCTCGCTCGGCGCCGTCATCACGATCTTCCTTTCGCTGTTTATCATCGGCCTGTTTATCATGGGCTCCGCGATGCTGAACTCCGTGATCGGCACCGTCGAGGATCAGGTTGTCATCAACGCGTTCATTAGTGATGATGCCGATCAGGCCGATGTTCAGGCTTTTGAGGCCGAACTTAAGACGTGGAATAACGTCAAGTCCGTGACCTATAAGGACAAGGATGACGCGCTGGCCGAGTATACGAGCAAGATGTCGGGCAACGCCGACGCCACCATGAGCGCGCTCGATGGCCAGAACCCGCTGCCGGCTTCCTTTGCTATTGAGATGGACGATCCGTCCAAGGTCGAGAGCACGGCAGAGAAGCTCAAGAAGGATGCCGATTTCCAGAAGATCGCGGATGACGGCGACGTCAACGCGAGCGTGCTGTACGGCCAGGAGGAAGTGAGCCGCCTGTTCCAGGTGACCAACTACATCCGCATCGCCGCCGTGGTGCTTGTTGGCCTTCTGACCTTTATCGCATTCATCTTCATCAACAACACGATTCGCCTGTCCATTACGGCGCGTCGTCGTGAGATTGCGATTATGCGTCTGGTCGGCGCCAGCAACGGCTTCATTCGTGGCCCGTTTATCACTGAGGGCGTACTGCAGGCCATTTTGGGCTCGCTGCTTTCCATCGGCGTTCTGGAGTTGTTGCGCAATCTGATGATTCCTCGTCTGCAGGAGAGCATCGGCTGGATGTCGTTTGCCCTGCCGATGCAGTACTACCTGGTGACCTATGCTGCGCTGATTCTGGTCGGCGTGATTATCGGTCTCTTTGGTTCTGCCATCGCCATGCGCCGCTACCTGCGCGTGTAGGCATGCCTGGAATTCATCCCTTCCAACGGGTCGTCTCTTATGGGGCGGCCCGTTTTTTGATCCCTAGGGGACGGCAGGAAAGCGAATCATTTGGGTAGACTCTTTGGAGTTCGCAATCGATAGTTAGGAGGCGCCATGGGGCGCAATAACAAGCATAAGCGTGGAGCTCGCAATAAGCGTGGGCCGGTGCGCAGCGAACGCCGTCCGAGCCTGACCGGGCGCGTGCAGCTCCATGAGCACAGTGCCTATGTCATAACCGAGAATGGCGACTACAAGGTCATGGGCCGTGGCAAGCGCGAGATTATGGATGGCGATACCGTTGCCGTGAGCATTAAGAACAGCCCGCACGGTGAGCGGCGCGCCGTGATCGAAGGCGTGGTTGAGCGCGCAGCCATAAGCGTGGTGGGTACGTACCAGACCGCCGGTCCGCTCGGTGTGATCGAGCCGCTCGATTCGCGTCTGAAGGCCGACTTCTTCATTCTGCCCGAGGATACCTCGGCGGATCGTCTGGGCGTCCACCCGGGTGATGCTGTTGTCGCGCGCATTTTGACCTACCCGACGCGCCTGGAATCGGGCGCTGTGACGATCGAACGCCGCATTGGCGGAGATGACGCGCCCGATTTGGGCGTTCAATATGTGATGGCGCGCTACGGCTATACCGATAGCTATCCCGAGGCCGCACTGGACGAGGCCGAGGGGCTTTCGCTCGATGTGTCCGCGGCGCTTAAGGACCCGCTCCGCCGCGATCTGCGCGACCGCTTTGTCATCACGATCGACCCGGTCGACGCGCGCGACTTTGACGATGCCATTTCGTTGGAGCGCACGCCCGAGGGTGGCTACAAGCTGGGTGTGCATATCGCCGACGTTTCACACTATGTGGCTTGGGACGGGCATATCGATCTTGAGGCTCGCCATCGTACGACATCGGTGTATCTGGCCGATCGCGTGCTTCCCATGCTGCCCGAACGCCTGTCCAATGACCTGTGCTCGCTTCGCCCTGACGAGGACCGTCTTGCGTTTACCGTCGATATCGAGCTCGATGCGCAGGGTCGCGTGCGGCATTACGATCCGTATCCCAGCGTGATTCGCTCGCGTGTGCGTATGGACTATGACGGCGCCGAGGCGCTGCTGGTGCGTGCCGGCGCGGTTGAGTATTCGGTGCTGGAGGGTGCAGCCGAGGATGTTGCGGCTGCCGAGACCTCGCGCGAGGAAGCGCTTGAGCGCGGTCTTGCGTGCGAGGAGGCCGCCCGCGGCTACAACATCGACCTCGGCGATTTCCTTGTCGCCGCTAACGAACTCGCCGAACTTCGCCGTCGTATTCGTCGCGCCCGCGGCTCAGTCGATTTTGACACGGCCGAGATTCGCGCTCTATTGGATGAGGACGGAGTGCCCGTGCAGATTGTGGCGCGTGAGCGTTCGTGTGCCACGTCGCTTATCGAGGAAGCCATGCTGCTCGCCAACGAGTGCGTTGCAGAGTGGCTGGCAGACCGTGATATCGAGGCCTGCTATCGCGTGCATGAGGATCCGAGCCCCGATAGCCTGCACGGTGCTGCCGTTGCGCTGGCGCAGCTAGGCATCATCGACGATCGCCGTGCTGCCGGTATTGCCCTGGGGAGCCCCGATGAGCTGCAGGCTGCAGTCGATGCTGCCGCCGGTACGGCCAACGCACCGCTCGTTAACACGCTGCTTCTGCGCAGCATGCAGCGCGCGCTGTACAAGCCGCGCAACGAGGGCCACTTTGCGCTCGCCGCGCCGTGCTACTGTCACTTTACGAGTCCCATCCGTCGCTACCCCGATCTGGTGGTGCACCGCGTGCTCAAACTGCAGTTGGCCTATGAGCGGCTCGGCGGCAAGGACGCCTTGGTCCGTACGCCGCGGCTGATCGGCAAGGGGCGCGAGTCGCTGCCGCGCATTCTGCCGCAGATCTGCCGCGCATGCAGCGATGCCGAGCGCGCGGCCGATGCCGCCAGCCATGCGACGCAAAAGATCAAGATTGCCCAGTACTATGAGGACCGTCTGGGCGAGCGCTATGCCGGAACCGTCTCGTGGGTTAGCAGCATGGGCCTTTTTGTGCGCTTGGACCTAACGCAGGTCGAAGGCTTGGTTTCGATCAAGAGTCTGGGCAACGAGTGGTTCGAGTTCGACGAGGACGCGCTCACGCTCACAGGTGCCGACACGGGCACCCGTTACGAGCTGGGGCAGCGCGTGATTATCGAGGTCTCGCGCGTCAATACCACGCGTGGGCACTTGGACTTTAAGCTTATCCATTAGCCAAATCCCGACTCATGGTGGGGGAGCGGAGGGCGGCCTTTCGGGACCGCCCTTCGCATTTGAATCGTGGCTACCTTGCCGTCTGCTCGGCCGCCCGCTTACCTGCTATTTGAGAGGTAAAACCTACCAAAATAAACCTGTCCCTTTTGGCAGGTTTACAAGAAAGCGGGGATGAGATGGCGACGGTGTACGGTTATGCGCGGGTGAGTTCGCGCGATCAGAACCTTAATCGGCAGCTGGATGCGCTGGGCGCCTATGGCGTGGGCTCGGCGAATATTTATGCCGACCATGCGAGCGGCAAGGACTTCGATCGACCGCGTTATCGCGAGCTGCTGCACGTCCTGGGAGACGGGGACGTACTGGTGGTGCTTTCTATCGACCGACTTGGCCGTAATTACTCCGAGATTCTTGAGGAATGGCGACGCATTACCAAGGAGCTCGGGGTTGCCATTGTGGTGTTGGACATGCCATTGCTTGACACGCGCGTCAGGGCCAGCGGCGCGCCGGATGTGACCAACACCCTGATTGCCGATATTGTGCTGCAACTGCTGAGCTACGTGGCGCAGGTGGAGCGCGAGAATATCCATCGGCGCCAGGCGGAGGGGATTGCAGCGGCGCGAGCGCGAGGGGTCCGTTTCGGTCGACCTCGCAAGCCGTGCCCTCCTCAGTTTGAGCTGGTGCGCGATAGCTATGAGGCAGGCGATATTACCCGCAGCCAGGCAGCAAAATGCCTGGGCGTGTGCGTGGGGACGTTCGATCGCTGGATGCGCGAGGCGGGGTAGGGGTTTGCGTCGCTTTGTCGCTTCCTGTTGCGATTCAAATTTTGATACGGTGACGATGCCATTTTGGGCTACACTCGCTGATATTCAAAAAAGGAGGTTGGCCCTTGGCTCGCGTAAAACAAATAATCGGATGGACCGCGATCGTTCTGTTCGCTGCAACGCTGGCGGGCATCTGGGCGCTGACGGAGCAAAATGCGGTGGAGACGTCGTTGCTGAGCGAGTCCACCGCGCGCGTGGTGGAGGGTCAGGCTGCGAGCGTTCAGGCTGTCGATGCCACGGGTGAAGCTCAGGCGGAGAACGGAATGACTGGGGGCACCGATTCGGCTGCCTCGAATGTCCGGTCTGGCCGACTTGCTTCCATTCGCATGTGGGTGGGCACAAACGTCCGTCGCGTTGCCCATACCGTAGAGTTTTTCTTCGTCGGATTATTCGCCTCGGTGGTCGTGGTTTGCTTTTCCAGGCGTCCGTGGAGCGTATGCTCCCGTTGCGTGCCCGTATTGCTCTTTTGCGCCGCCTGCTCCGTTGGCGATCAGGTACATAAGATCTTTGTTCCCGGCAGGCATTTCGACGTTATCGATTTAGGATTCGATGCTGCGGGCTATGTCACCGCCATGCTGTTGGTATTGCTGGCAGCGGCGTTGGTGTGCCATGTGACTCGGCCGATCGGCGCCCATGCGAGGCGCTAGCCTTAAGACGAGACATCGCGACTGCCTATGCTTCGACATTGACTACAATAACGGCTGCAATCGCGAGTGGTCGTCGATGTGCAGTTTTCCAGACACCTGTTTTCTCTAAGAAAGGAAATCCCATGGCGGTATTGTTTGTTGAATATCCCAAGTGCTCGACCTGTAAGAAGGCCAAGGCATGGCTGGACGAACATGGGGTAGAGTATATCGATCGCGATATCGTTTTGGACAATCCCACGGCTGATGAGCTTGCGACCTGGATTGCTCGTTCGGGGCTGCCGGTGCGGCGCTTCTTTAATTCGTCGGGCATGAAATATCGAGAGCTGGGCCTGAAGGCGCGTCTGGATGCGGGCATGACGGATCAGGAGTGCTACGAGCTGCTGGCGACCGACGGCATGCTGGTCAAGCGTCCGCTGCTGGTGGGCGACGACTTTGCGATTCCTGGGTTTAAGGAAGCGACCTGGACCGAGGTGCTGCTGTAGTGGCTGCGGAAAGTGCGTCCCGTTTTGAGCTCGGATTCCGGGACGCAGTTTCCGGTTGAAGGGGCTAGCGGAAACCGTATCCCAGTTTGAGCGCGAAATCTGGGATACGGTTTCCGTTTGGGGCCTCTAGGGGAAAGCGCGTCCCGTTCTGGACGTAAATTCCGGGATGAGCTTTCCGGTTGGCGGGCATGCGCACTATCCCGGCTGGCGGGCATATGCGCTAATCCTCAAGCTGTGCCCATTCGTGCGGATCGTAGACCTTTACGTGCTTGTTGGGCTTGCCGCTCCAGTACTCCTCGTCCATAAAGGGCAGATATGCCTGAACGCCGGGGCAGATAAAGGGAATCCGCTGCTGTTGCAGTCGCTCGCGCTGGCGCTGCTCCAGGTGCGCCTCGGATATGACGGTCGGCATGCCGGACAGCTCGACGAGGCTTGCCTGGATTCGCTTAAGGTCGGGGAGTCCCGCGTGCCATGACATCCGCATGATCAAAAAGGATGCACGGCGGTATTTTGCCTGCACCACAGTAATGGCGGGGCGTAACGTGGGGTGAATTTTGTCCCGTTCGGGCCAAAGGTCGGCAGTGATCTCGAGGCCCAGGGTCTCCCATAGGTAATCAAGCTCTTCGTCCATGGCGCCTCGATATCTACGCGATCATTGATACTTCGATTGTGTTGCCTGGTGCTATCGTTTTCACGGTAGAATCTGCCAACGGTTGACGGCTACCGCTCGCGGTGTTTTGCCCTTCGTGTACAGCGGTTGGCTTCACAGGTCCTTCACGGGTTGGACTAAATTAGGCCAATTTGACTGAATTTCAAAAAAGTCAAAATTGGGGCTTGCGTCACGGCGAGACTTCCCGTATATTTCTTTCTTGCGCAAAGGCACAGCCGAGCGCAGCGATGCAGTCATTGGGATGTCGTCTAATGGCAGGACAGCGGATTCTGGTTCCGTCAATGGGGGTTCGACTCCCTCCATCCCAGCCATTGCATTTGCTACATATGGCCCGTTCGTCTAGCGGTTTAGGACGCCGCCCTCTCAAGGCGGAGATCACCAGTTCGAATCTGGTACGGGCTACCAAAATTGAACGCCCGGGCCTCGTAAGAGACCCGGGTTTTGTGTATTGACCGTATATACGGCGCCTGCCGTGTTTCGCTCAGATCGAGGAGTAGCCATGGATCTGCCCATCAGCTTGCAAGACATCACGTATGCCGAGAACTATCTGGCGCAGGGCGACCTGGCTACGGCGACGCCGCTGCTGGAGCGTCTGGTGGAGCTCGCCGAGGAGTATATCGACGCTGAGTGCAAGACGGAGGAGAAGCGCCAATACTTTAGCTTCGATAGCAAGTTTGAGCGCTTGGCCTATCGCCGCGTGGAGAAGGATCCGCGCGAGCTCGTGCAGGTCGAGGTGCCGTTTGACCGCCTGTACTCTGACATGGCGTTTGCCTACATTCGCCAGCAGGATTATGTGAGCGCTCGTAATGCCCTGATGCTGGCTGTGCGTTGGGACCCCATGAACTGCAACTATCGCTTGGATTTGGCCGAGCTGTTCCGCGCTCTCGAGGACAAGCAGGAGTGGGCTTCGCTTTCGTTTTCGGTGCTAGAGCGCGCGAGCGATGGCAAGTGCGCCGCCCGCGCTTACGCCAATCTAGGTCAGTACTTCTTGGAGCCCGAGACCGAGAACGTTTCGGCTGCCGTGGGCTGCGCGCGTCTGGCGCTGCGCCTGGCGCCCAACGATGCGCATACGACGCGCCTGCTCAACAAGATCCATACTGCCTATCCCGATGCCTCCGAGGAAAGCGACGAGCACGTGATGGGCGAGCTGGCGTTGCAGGGCGTTCCGACCTCGCCTTCGGCCGAGATTGCCATCTGCCTGATTATGTGCGCGACCGATGCTGCAAGCGACGGCGACAAGCAGGAGGCGACGCGCCTGACGGTGCGTGCTCGCGACTTGGTGGGCGAGGAGGCCTGCGCGGCGATTATTAAACTGGTGCGCGAGAGCGATGCCGAGCTCAATGCCGAGCGCAAGGCAAAGCGCGAAGCTACGGGCAAGGGTTCCGATGGCGCCAAGGAGGCCGGCGATGCCCAGTAAGCGCGAGCGCAAACTCATTTCCAAGAATCGCTCGGCACATCACGAGTACTTTATCGATGAGACGTTTGAGTGCGGTATTGAGCTGAGCGGCACCGAGGTCAAGTCGATTCGCGAGCGCGCCTGTCAGATCACTGACACTTTTGCGCTGATTCGTGGCGGCGAGTGCTGGCTCGTCGGACTGCATATCCACCCTTATAGCCATGGTGGCGTGTGGAATCGCGATCCCGACCGTCGGCGTCGTCTGCTGCTGCACCGCAAGGAGATTGACTTTCTTGACGGCAAACTTCGCAACCGTGGTTATGCGCTGGTTCCGTTGGAGCTCTACTTTAATACCGACGGCCGCGTAAAGCTGCTGCTGGGTCTGGGTCGCGGCAAGAAGCTCTACGACAAGCGCGAGGACATGGCCAAGCGTGATGTCCAACGCGAGATCGACCGCGCCCTCAAAGAGCGCAATCGCTGACCACCCTTCATAAGTTGCGGTGGAATACGGACTGTTTTGCCTGATTGAGGGACTATTCAGTCCCTATTTCACCGCAACTGCGGGCGTCTCATCTTTCTTACTGTTCTGACACATATGTCTCAAAGGCGGCGTCCGTTATGGGTGCCGCCTTTTTTTGTGGGTACATACATCCATGAGGTTCAATCCTGGGTTAGGGGAGTGATCGTTATGGACAGAACTGCGTTCTTTACGATGCCGAGCGGCCTGTATGTGGTGAGTGCCGCGGCCGACGGGCTGCGTGCCGGCTGCGTTATCAACACAGCGGTGCAGGTGACATCCGCCCCGCCGCGCATCTCGGTTGCCGTGAACAAGGAAAATGTCACGTCCGGCGTAATCGCATCAGCTAAGGCCTTTGCGCTGACCGTGATTGACCAGACCGCCGACATGCTCTATATCGGCAATTTTGGCTTCCGAACCAGCAGCGATTACGACAAGTTTGCCAAGTACGAGACCCACGAGACCGCGCTGGGCATGCCCTATGTGCCCGAGCACGCGGCGGCCTTGTTTAGCTGCCGTTTGATTGATACCGTGGACGTGGGCACGCACCTGCTCTTTATCGGCGAGGTGGAGGATGCCGAGCGCTTGAGCGGCGAGACCCCGCTGACCTATGACTACTATCACAAGGTCTTGAAGGGCAAGACGCCGCCCAAAGCCTCGTCGTATCAAGGCTAGAAATGTTCTAAAAATACTTGCATTATGTTATTGAGAATATATACTAATAAGCAAGTACACCAGCAGTCACGTTCGAGAGGAGAACATCATGGCTGAGGAGAAGAAGACGTATAAGTTTGTGTGCACCGTTTGCGGTTACGAGGTTGAGGTCGACACGCCCGAGCTGCCCGAGGACTACGTATGCCCGGTCTGCGGCGTCGGCCCCGATGAGTTTGAGCTCGTCGAGGAGTAACTCGTAGACACACGGCGATTAGCCATACAGAGCTCTGTCCAAGGGTCCCGGCTGGATATTCCGGCCGGGACCCTTTTGATTTATCTGACGGTTTAAAACGGTCTCACGTTTTACAGATTGAGACGTTATATCTGGACAGTCACGCCATCTCAATTACATTCCCGTTAGCAGCACGATGTCGAGAATCGTCACGATGACGCCGATCCCTACGAGCAGCGCGTTGAGCGGGCGCGAGTTGGCGTATTTGCCCATGACGCGGCGTGAGCTGGTGAGCCGTATGAGCACAAAGACCGTAATCGGCAGCTGAAGAGACAGCAGCGCCTGGCTCCAAATGAGACCCTCAAAAGGATTCGGGACGACTAAGCACGCCGCCACTGCGCCGGCGAAACAGGCCGCCACCCCGATCGAGGAATGTCGGTCGTGGATGTCGTATTCCTCGTCGAACATGCCCGCGGTGATGGTGCCTGCCGCCATGCCTGCCGTCACACTACTCGATATGCCCGCAAACAGCAGTGCCACCGCAAAGATGGTCGAGCTTGCCGGGCCCAGAATGGGGGAGAGCGTGTCCGCTGCGACGGCGAGGTCGTCTACGACAATGCCATGCGCAAAGAAGGTCGTTGCGGCCAGGATGACCATGGCCGAGTTGATCGCCCAGCCCACGCCCATCGAAAAGAGCGTGTCGAAGAGCTCGTAGCGCAGACGTTCCTCGATAATCTGCTCGCCTTGGCCTTCGAAGTGCATGGATTGGATGACCTCGGAGTGCAGGAAGAGGTTGTGAGGCATAACGACCGCGCCTAGGACACTTACGATAATCGCGGCCGAGCCGGTGGGCATACTGGGTGTGATCCAGCTTGCGGCGGCCTGCGGCCAGTCGACCTTGACCAGCGTAAGCTCAGCCAAAAACGAGAGTCCTACCACGCCGACGAAGGCGATGATCCAGCGCTCGGCACGCTTGTAGGAGTTCGTCATGAGCATTGCCATCGATGCCGCGGCCACGATGACGCAGCCGGCGCGCACGGGCAGTCCAAAGAGCATCTGGAGCGCGATCGCGCCGCCCAGGACCTCGGCCATAGCGGTGGCGATGGTCGCGAGGTAGGCACTGGCGAGCACCGTGCGCCCAACGAAACGGGGGAGGTAGCGCGTCGTGGCTTCGGCAAGACAGGCGCCCGTTGCGATACCCAGGTGTGCAGCGTTGTGCTGCAACACGATGAGCATAACCGTGGACAGCGTGACCACCCACAGCAGCGCGTAGCCAAATTGCGAGCCCGCGGCCATATTTGAGGCCCAGTTGCCCGGATCGATAAAGCCGACGGTCACGAGTAGCCCGGGGCCGATGCGCCGCGCAATGTCTAGGCCTCCGTGACCGCCAGTGCGTCGGGAGCCAAAATGATGTTTGAGATGGTTGAGCATGGTGTTGAACATGGTGGGTTCCTGCATATGGGTGGTGCGGCGCCGCGCTTGGATCACGTGGCGCCGCGCGCTGGGCTTGGGTTGGGGCTACTTGTGCGCCTTGCCCTGATTGGCCACGGCGTCGATCTTGGCGGCGATGGTTGTCGGGTCGCCGATGTAGCGCTTATCGAGGACGTTGAACTCGGCATCGAAGGTGTAGACGAGCGGCACGCCGGTGGGGATGTTGACCTTGACGATCTCCTCGGGCGTGAGGTGCTCAAACTTCATGACGAGCGAGCGCAGAGAGTTGCCGTGCGCGGCGATGAGCACGCGCTTGCCGGCGAGCATCTGGGGGCGAATCTCGTCCTCAAAATAAGGCCAGGCGCGGGCAATCGTGTCCTTGAGGCACTCGGTGTAGGGTAGCTGGTCGGGCGCGATGTCGCGGTATTGCTCCTGCGTGTGGGGGTCGCGACTATCGCCCGGCTCGAGCGCCGGCGGGCAGACATCGAAGGAACGGCGCCAGATGAGTACCTGCTCGTCGCCGTGCTCCGCCGCGGCATCGGCCTTGTTGAGACCCTGCAGCGCGCCGTAGTGACGCTCGTTGAGCTTCCAGGACTTGATGACGGGCAGCCATTCGCGGTCCATCTGGGCGAGCACGATGCTGAGGGTATGGATCGCGCGCTTGAGGCGCGAAGTGTAGCAGACGTCGAAGTCGAAACCGGCTTCTTTGAGGGCTCGACCGCCTGCGGCGGCTTCTTCGCGGCCCGTGTCGGTGAGCTCAACATCGGTCCAGCCGGTGAACAGGTTGAGTTTGTTCCACTCGGATTCTCCGTGACGGATAAGGACAAGTTGCATCTTCTGTTGGTCTTTCTGGCGTGCCATGGGGGCCTCCTTGATCTGGCACGGCGCGCGTGCCGTTTGTTTGACGCCGCAAAGGATACCCGTTTTATGCTAAAAAGTTAACCAAGACTAACAAAATTGTTGTATTTGAATGGGGTGGGGAAAGGGGATTGCCGAAATGTCTTGATCTGTAACAACTGGGGATGGAAATTGGGTCTAGGTGTTACAGATCAAGACAGGAAGAAATGGTCCTATGGAATATCTCGATCTGTAACAGTTAGCTGCAAAAACCGGCCCTTCGTGTTACAGATTGAGATAAACCAAAACTGTCCTGCAGAAAATCTCAATCTGTAACATCTAAGCGCCAAAATCGGCTCCTCCTGTTACAGATTGAGATGTTTGAAGAGGTGAGTTTGCAGGCCGAACTTGGGGCCTATGTTGTCGCCCTTGAGGTCGGCGGTGTCCACTCGTAGGGCGTGCGTTACGCGATTGTTTCGAAACGGGCGGGAAACACAACGGACCGGTGATGCTTCTAGTATGCCTAGTCAACTGACTGTCTAACACCTAGGGGAGGATCGCGATGCAGGCAGATTCCGCTCAGCAGCAGGGCCTTTATCGCCCCGAATTCGACCACGATGCATGTGGCATCGGCGCGCTTGCCGATATCAACGGTGAGCGCCATCACCAGATTCTGGACGATGCACTGTCCATTCTGGTTAACTTGGAGCACCGCGGTGGTACGGGACTCGAGAAGAACACCGGCGACGGCGCTGGCATCCTGTTCCAGGTTCCGCATCACTTTTTCCGTAAAGAGGCTCAAAAGTGCGGTCAGATTCTGCCGGCAGAGGGCGACTATGGCGTGGCCATGCTGTTCTTCCCGCAGGACGACAAGGGTGTAGAGGATGCCCGTCGCGTGTTTGAGGAGGGCTGCGCCGAAGCCGGCGTGCCGCTGCTCTTCTGGCGCGAGGTGCCGGTCGACCCGCACGACCTGGGCGAGACGGCCCGCGCCTGCATGCCTACTATCCTGCAGGCTTTCCTGGGCCGTCCGGACGACACGCCCGCCGGCGATGCCTTTGAGCGTCGCCTGTACGTGTGCCGCCGCACCATCGAAAAGAAGGCCGACGCTGAGTTCGCCCTGCGCGACAAGATCTTCTATGTGTGCTCCATGAGCTCGCGCACCATCGTGTACAAGGGCATGCTTGTGGCCACGCAGATGCGCCGTTTCTTCATCGACCTCAACGACGCCGCCGTCAAAACGGCCGTGGCGCTCGTCCACTCGCGCTACTCCACCAACACCACGCCCAGCTGGGAGCGCGCACATCCCAACCGCTTTATCATCCACAACGGCGAGATCAACACCCTCAAGGGCAACGTCAACTGGATTCGCGCCCGCGAACCCAACCTGTACAGCCCCGTGCTGCAGCACGATCTTGAGCGCGTGATGCCCATCATCAACCGCGAGGGCTCCGACTCCGCGATTCTGGACAATGTGCTTGAGTTTTTGGTCATGAACGGCCGTCCGCTCACGCGTGCCGCGTCCATGCTGCTGCCCGAGCCGTGGGACCACAACGACAGCCTGAGCGAGGAGCGCCGCGCCTACGACGCCTACCAGTCCATGCTCATGGAGCCCTGGGACGGCCCGGCCGCCATCGCCTTTACCGACGGCCGTACCCTGGGTGCTGCCCTCGACCGCAACGGCCTGCGTCCCGCCCGCTACTATGTGACGCGCGACGGTCGTTTTATGCTGGCAAGCGAGGTGGGCACCATCGAGGTGAGCCCCGAGAACATCCTGACGAGCGGCTGTCTGGGGCCGGGCCAGATGCTCGAGGTCGACTTTGCCCGCGGTCGCGTCATCTACAACGACGAGCTGCGTGCCCGTTACGCCAAGGAAAAGCCCTACCGTGATTGGATTGCCGAGGAGACGCTGACCGTCGACGCGCTCGATGAGCCCGTTGCGGCAACACCCGCCGAGGACGACGAGGTGCCTACCGCCGTGCGTATGGCCAAGCTCGGCTATCACTGGGATGATGTTGACGAGGTCGTGCGCCCCATGGCCCAGCAGGGCAAGGCACCGCTCGCTTCGATGGGTATCGATGCGCCGCTGGCCTGCCTGTCCAAGAAGACGCGTTCGTTCTTCGATTACTTCTATCAGCTGTTCGCCCAGGTCACGAATCCGCCGATCGATGCCCTGCGCGAGCATATGGTAACCTCGACCACGCTCTACCTGGGCAACCACGGTAACCTGCTCGAGGACTCCCGCACGGCCTGCCAGCTGGTGCGCCTGGAGCGCCCGTTGCTCAACGAGGAGGAGTTCGACCGCATCTGCGCCATCGACCGCGTGGGCTTTAAGACCCGTCGCTTCCGTGCCGTCTACCGCCGCGACGCCGGCGAGGGCGCGCTGCAGGCTGCGCTTAAGCAGCTTGCCGAGGACGTTGAGGCTGCGGTCCGCGACGGTGTGAACATCGTGGTGCTGAGCGATCGTGCCGCTGCGGGCGAGGTGCCCGTGCCGTCGCTGCTCGCTGTGGGCTGCGTGCACAACCACCTGATCCGCGCCGGCGTGCGTACCTTTGCCGACATCGTGGTGGAGTGCGGCGATGCCGTGTCTCCGCACGACTTTGCGGCGCTGGTGGGCTACTCCGCGAGCGGCATCTATCCGTACAACGCGCATGCGTGCATTCGCGATCTGGCGGCGCGCGGCGACCTGGACGTGACGGCCGAGCAGGGCATCGACAACTACAATAAGGCCGCGACGGCGGGTATCGTCTCCATCATGTCCAAGATGGGCATCTCCACGGTGCAGAGCTACCATTCGGCGCAGATCTTCGAGGCCGTGGGCTTTACGCCCGAGTTCGTCAACGCGTACTTTGCCGGCACGGTGAGCCGTGTGGGCGGTATGGGTGTCGAGGACGTCGAGCGCGAGCAGAACGAACGCTACGACGCCGCGCTCGCCATCCTTAAGAGCCCGGCTCCCGATCAGCTGCCCACACTGGGTCTGACTAAGTGGCGCCCGCTCGGCGGCGAGGATCACCTCATCGATCCGCAGACTGTCTACTTGCTGCAGACCGCCTGCCGTGAGGACAGCTACGACACCTTTAAGGAGTACAGCGCCCGCCTGCACCGCACCGGCCGTGCCGTGCGCCTGCGCGACCTGCTCGACTTTGATGCCAGCGGCCGCACCCCGGTTTCGCTCGACGAGGTCGAGCCCGCGCTCAATATCGTCCGCCGCTTTAACACCGGCGCCATGTCGTATGGCTCCATCAGCAAAGAGGCGCACGAGTGCATGGCCATCGCCATGAACCGCCTGCACGGCCGTTCCAATTCCGGCGAGGGCGGCGAGGATCCGCGTCGCGAGACCCCACTGGCTAACGGTGACTCCAAGAACTCCGCGATCAAGCAGGTAGCAAGTGCGCGATTTGGCGTGACGAGCCGCTACCTGTGCAGCGCCTTCGAGATTCAGATCAAGATGGCCCAGGGCGCCAAGCCCGGCGAGGGCGGTCACCTGCCCGGCAAGAAGGTCTACCCCTGGATTGCCGAGGTCCGTCAGTCCACGCCCGGCATCGGCCTGATCTCGCCTCCGCCGCACCACGACATCTACTCCATCGAGGACCTGGCAGAGCTGATCTTTGACCTTAAGAACGCCAACCCCGGCGCGCGCGTGTCGGTCAAGCTGGTCAGCGAGGCCGGCGTCGGCACCATCGCCACTGGTGTTGCCAAGGGCGCTGCCGACAAGATTTTGATCAGCGGCCACAACGGCGGCTCGGGTGCCGCTGCTCGCGATTCGATCTGGCACGCCGGTCTGCCGCTGGAGCTTGGCCTTGCCGAGGCCCAGCAGACGCTGCTGCAAAACGGCCTGCGCTCGCGCGTGGTGCTCGAGGCCGACGGCAAGCTCATGGACGGCACCGATGTTGCCGTCGCCTGCCTGCTGGGTGCCGAGGAGTTTGGCTTTGCGACCATGCCGCTCATCTCCATGGGCTGCCTCATGCAGCGCGACTGCCAGCAGGATACCTGCCCGGCCGGCATCGCCACGCAAAACTGTCGCCTGCGTCGCGGCTTCCGCGGCAAGCCGGAGCACGTCGAGCACTTTATGCTCTTTGTTGCCGAGCAGCTGCGCGAGGTCATGGCGAGCCTGGGCTTCCGCACCGTCGACGAGATGGTCGGCCATCCCGAGTGCCTGCGCCAGATTGAGGTCCCGGGCAACCGCAAGGCTAACCTGCTGGATCTGTCGCCCGTGCTGGCGAGCGCGACCTGTGAGTTTGGTGCCCATATCCCGGGTGCCGACGGCCGTCACTTCCTGCCCCAGATGGCTGCGGACAGCGAGCTCGAAAAGACGCTCGACTCCACGTTGTTTGTGCCCTATACGGCCGATGCCCGTGCGCACCTGCGTCCGATTCGCTTCCGCGCCGATATCGCCAACGTCAACCGCTGCGTGGGCACCATCTTGGGCAACGCGGTGACCAAGGCGCATCCCGAGGGCCTGCCCGCCGGCTCCATCACCATCGATTGCGATGGTTCGGCCGGTCAGAGCTTTGGCGCCTTCCTGCCGCGCGGCATTACGCTCAACGTGTGCGGCGACGCCAACGACTACTTTGGCAAGGGCCTTTCGGGCGGCGAGGTGTCGGTGCGCCCCAACCCGCATGCGACCTACAAGTTCGACGAGAACATCATCGTGGGCAACGTTGCGTTCTTTGGCGCTACGAGTGGCCGCGGCTTCATTAACGGCCTGGCCGGCCAGCGCTTTGGCGTACGCAACTCCGGTGCCACGGTGGTGGTCGAGGGCTGCGGCAACCATGGCTGCGAGTACATGACGGGAGGTCTGGCGCTCATCCTGGGCGAGGTCGGGCAGAACTTCGCCGCCGGCATGACGGGCGGCGTGGCTTACGTCTTTGACCAGTACGGCACGCTCGATGCCCGTGTGAACCACGAGAGCGTTGAGCTTAAAGCCCCGACGGCCGGTGAGCTGGCGCAGATTCGTGCGCTCGTCCAGGAGCACGTGGACGCGACGCAGAGCCCGCGCGGCATTAAGCTGCTCTACAGCTTTGAGACGATGAGCAAGCACTTTGTGAAGGTCATTCCGACCGAGTATGAGCGCGTGCTGGCGATTGTCGCCGCCGCCGAGGCCGTCGGCAAGACGCATGCGCAGGCCGAGGAGCTGGCGTTTGACATTGTGACCGGTCGCGCGAGTGCCGCGGATGTCGCTCGCTTCGATGTGGCGGGTGGTGTCGCTGGTGCTGTGCCCGCCGCCGCCAGCTCTGTTGCTTCGACCAAGAAGGAGGCGTAAGTGCCATGGGTAAGCCCGGTGCTTTTCTTGATATCGATCGCGTGACCCACGAGCTTCGCCCCGTGGAGGAGCGCAGTCATGATTTTGATCCCCTGTATGTGGAGCTCGATGACGACGCACGTCGCGCCCAGGCGAGCCGCTGCATGATGTGCGGCGTGGCGTTTTGCCAGATGGGCGCGAGCTTTGGCAAGGCGCGCCCGAGCGGCTGCCCGCTGCACAACTTGATTCCCGAGTGGAACGAGCTAGTGTACCGCGGTCGCTGGGATGAGGCTGCCGAGCGCCTGTCGCTCACCTCGCCCATGCCTGAGTTTACGAGCCGCGTGTGCCCGGCGCTGTGCGAGGCCGCGTGCAACCTGGGCTCGGTCGACGGCCAGCCCACGACGATTCACGATAACGAGCGTGCGATCAGCGACCATGAATGGGCAAACGGCGGCCCGCGCCGCTTTGAGCCGGCAGGGGAGGATGCGCCCACGGTCGCCGTGGTTGGCTCCGGTCCTGCTGGCCTGGTGGCGGCATGGGAGCTTGCGCGTCGTGGCGCCCGCGTGACGGTGTTTGAGCGCGACGACCGCCCGGGCGGTCTGCTCATGTACGGCATTCCCAACATGAAGCTCGAGAAGTCTGTGGTCGAGCGTCGCGTGGCGCTCATGCGCGAGCTGGGTATTGTGTTCGAGCTGGGCGCCGACGTGAGCGATCCCAAGGTTACCGCCAGGCTCGACGACTTTGACGCCGTCGTGGTGGCTGCCGGCGCCCGTGCTCCGCGTGGGCTTTCGGCTGCGAACATTGATGCCCCGGGCGTGGTGTATGCCGTGGACTACCTGACGGCTTCGACCGTCTCGGTGCTCGATGGCGGTGAGCCTGCTATTGACGCGCGCGGCCTGGACGTCGTGGTCATTGGCGGTGGCGATACCGGCAACGACTGCGTGGGTACCGCGGTGCGTCAGGGCGCGCGCAGCGTGCGCCAGTTTGAGTTCTTGCCGGCTGCGCCCGATAAGCGCGCGGCGAGCAACCCCTGGCCGCAGTGGCCCAACGTTAAGAAGACCGACTACGGCCAGCAGGAGGCTATCGCTGCGATGGGTGGCGAGATGCGTGCCTGGGGTGTGGATACGCTCGAGGTGCTGCTGGACAAGAAGGGCGCGGCCGCGGGCCTGCGCGTGGTCGATCTGGACTGGTCGGCGGGAAAGCCCGAGCGCATCGCGGGCTCCGAGCACGAGGTGCCGGCGCAGCTGGTGCTCATCGCCTGCGGCTTTACGGGTCCGGAGCACGGCGTGTTCGATGCGGTGAGCGTGCCTGTTGCCACCGCTGGTCGTCCGCTGCCGGTGATGGCTGCCGAGGGCTCGCATCTCGCGGCTCGCACGGAGGGCGTCGCCGCGGATGCCGCGCCAGTGTATGTGGCGGGTGATGCCCGCAACGGCAGCTCGCTCGTGGTGAGTGCCATGGCCGATGCCCTGGCCTGCGCAGCCGAAGTCGCCGAGGCGCTGGAGCTGTAAAGTAGTCATTTAAGAGTGTCCCCAATGACTAGTCATTTTTTGTCTAGTCGTTGGGGACACTCTTTGCGAGCGATTTGCTCGTTTGTTGACGTACGGGTGTTCATTCGTCGACGTTTGCGACTGTGCTACTCTGCTCTTTCTGTGGTGGCTGCGGGCATCTGGCTCAAAAGGGCGGGCTGGCTGTCTATGTCTACCTGCGGTTTCTTTGCGGTTCGCTCATTCGGTCAAGTGTTTGGTCAGCATCTGGTTTGCAGCCGGAGGCCTATTTTGCCCGCGCTGGTCGTGGCTGCCCACCCTCCTCGTAAGCTCAAATTGAGGTCCATCAGTTTGAGGAGGATGCCATGACTGACCAAGTTCTTGACCGAGCAGAGCTGGCTGAAGCCGTCGGCAACGATATTGCCGACATGGCCCATTTTTGGATGCTGCGGAAGTTTCAATTCCTGGAGCCGGCGCGCGAGCAGTTCGAGATTATCGTCGACCCGTGGCTCAGCTATTGCACCGAGCCTTCGCAAAACGAAATCATGGCCTACAACATGGCATTTACCGATTGGCTGCTTTTCGAGCGCCCCTATCGCCATGGCAAAACGCTGCTCGAGCTATATGTTGACGAGCCGCCGGCATCGCTTTCGCCTGCCTCGCTCAAGCGGCTCGAGCAGGTACGCGACACGCAGTATTTCTCGCGCTTTGGCATTTTGGACAAGAATCCTGCGTCCGGCATGGTCGCGCTGAAGGACACGCGCACCGACCGTCGCTTTGATGTCTACGACCCGCATATCGTGCAAAAGGAGCATTGGAACGATGGCGCGATTGCGGTGCGCCTCGCCTGCGTCGACGATGTCTGGCTTACGGCGGGACAGCTCTACCTGTATGACATCGCGCGGCTGAGCGATACGGCGGTCGATGGGCCGGGTGCGGTGCATCCGGAGGACCTGCAGGACGGCTTTGACACCTCGTGCATCAGCTTCTTCTTGCGTCTGGTCCGCGACATCATGGGCGCCCAGGGGCGGTACGTGAAGTCGCTTAACATCTACGAGCAGGAGTGGGAGTAGGGGATGTGGCTGGTGTCGCCCTGCTGCCCTGACTTTGTCTCAATCTGTAACGTTTAGGGACAAAAAACCGGTCTAACTGTTACAGATTGAGACAAAGGTTGGACGCGGTACCGAAAGATCTCGATCTGTAACATCTAGCGGCCAAAAATCGGTCTTCCTGTTACAGATTGAGACAGAGGTTAGACGCACGACTGAAAATCTTGATCTGTAACAACTAGAGGCTCAAAGACCGTCTTCCTGTTTCAGATCGAGACATTTGTCAGCGGAGGCAACAGCGGCGATGGTCCATTTGTCCGATGTGGTGGTGATGGAAGTGTCTAATACCGTTCTTAAACACAAGCATGCAACACGTAACACCTTGGCGCGGAATAGGATGCTTGCCAGGCTCACGGAGGCGGCTGAACAAGGCGTGCTGCTTGTGACACACGACAATGCCGAGCTCATGTGGCTGCGGCGTCATGTGGGAACCGATGATATTGCGGAGCCCGAGCCGTATTTGTTCTGTTTTCAACATGATTGGGATGCGTTGACGTCGGCGGAGCGAGCGCTGCGTACCATCAAAGGGCTTGCAGAGTTTCATCCCGATTGGGCGTTTTGGGGTTATGACGCGGCGCTTTTGTGGGGGCTGGAGGTGCCGAATGATCTGCTCGGGCCGCGATTTCTTGTTAAGACAGGTTGCTCGGTGCCGTTGAGTGCGGGATGCCGGCTGTTGCGTCCGCAGGCGGCGGGTGCGCTTGAACAAGTCGACGGCGTGCGGGTGACGCCGTTTTGGCGCACGGTAGAGGATTGTCTGCTGCGCGCGCCGTTTTCGTACGGGTTGGCAATTGCCGATTCTGCGTTGCGAGCAAAGGGCGTATCGCGCGATGACCTGGGCGAGCGCCTCCGCTCCGATTGCGAGGGCAGGCGAGGGCATCGCAGAGCGCAGGTGATCGCGTCGTATGCGGACGGGCTGTCCGAAAACGGCGGCGAGTCTCGTTTCCGGGCATTCTTTATTGCATACGGTTTTCCGGTACCAGAGTTGCAGGTGGAGTTTCGTGATCCGCTCGATCCGAATCAGGTATTTCGAGTCGACTATTTCTGGAGGCTCGAGGACGGGACGTGCGTGATTGGCGAGCTCGATGGAAAGGGAAAGTATGCCCTGCAGGATGGTGGGGATCGGGAGTCGGTCGACCCATTCGTGGCGGAACGTCAGCGGGAGTCCCATCTGACGATGCTCGGACATAAGGTACTGAGGTTTACGTTTGATGAGCTCAAGAATCCGGGGAAGCTGGCTGAAAAGATGAGACTGGCGGGCATTCCGCAGCGGGTCAATCTGGCGGAGGAATGGAGGCGGCAGTGGTACGGACGCTGAGGGGTGCAACTGACGCGGATGTGGTTGTTCCTGCCGAGTTTGTCTCGATCTGTAACAACAAGGAGCCGTTTGGCCACGTAACTGTTACAGATCGAGACAGAAGGTTGGCTACCGCTAAAAGATCTCAATCTGTAACATCTAGAGGCCGAAAACCTGTCTACTTGTTACAGAATTAGACGTTTGACGACAGGGCTGGAGAATATCTCAATCTGTAACATCTAACGGCCGAAATTCGACCCAACTGTTACAGATTGAGACAAAGGTTAGACGCAGTGCCGAAAGATCTCGATCTGTAACATTTGGCTGCTAAAACCCGGTCCACCTGTTACAGATTGAGACATTTCCCGGATGTCGCTGGGGTGGGACTGCAACGCGTTCCGTTCTCCGTATCTCCTCCTTTCTCCGTTAACCGATATGTCCGCAGCAATCCTGTCGCGCTGGGCGATAATGGACAAATGTTCAAGTTAATCGTGAGGGAGGGGCTCGATATGGCGACTGCCGATCGTCCCACGTTGTTTATCAATGCGACCGTCTTGGATGGCTCGGAGCATA
This sequence comes from uncultured Collinsella sp., assembly GCA_902493125.1. GTDB lineage: Bacteria > Actinomycetota > Coriobacteriia > Coriobacteriales > Coriobacteriaceae > Collinsella. The sequence continues at coordinate 30,193 of CABUOF010000023.1, forward strand.
TGGAGCCGCAGCCCGATATGGCCGTGGCCGTTGAGCGCGGTGTCATCACCTGGATGGGACCGAGCGCCGTGGCGCAAGCACCTGCAGGTGCCGAGGTCATCGACCTGGCAGATGCGTATCTCATGCCGGGCCTCATCAATATGCATGTGCATCTGTGCGGGTCGGGCAAGCCGGTTTCGGCGGGAGATGCCGGCGCGCTGATGAAGAAGCTCGATAATCCGGTGGGCCGCACCATCGTGCGCCATATCCTCAAGGGCAGCGCTCAGCAGCAGCTGGCAAGCGGCGTGACTACGGGCGCGGCGCGGGCGACCCGCTGTTTGCCGATCTGGCCGTGCGCAACGCCATCGATGCCGGCAAGTATCAGGGTCCGCGTCTGGTGACACCGGGAACGGGTGTCACGGTGCCGGGTGGCCACGGTGCGGGCCTCTTTGCGCAGGTGGCCAATACTCCCGCAGAGGCAGCCCAGCAGGTGCGCGACCTGTATGCGCGCGGTGCCGATGTCATCAAGTTGTTCGTGACGGGTGGCGTGTTCGACGCGACCGAGGTGGGCGAGCCGGGCGTGCTGCGCATGCCGGTCGAGGTTGCCGCTGCGGCGTGCAAGGCGGCGCACGAGGTTGGCCTTCCGGTCATGGCCCATGTCGAGAGCACCGAAGGTGTGAAGGCCGCGCTTCAGGCCGGCGTCGACACAATCGAGCACGGCGCTCCGATGACCCCCGAGATCCTGGAGCTGTATCACGGTGCCGCGGGTACGCAGCTCGAGGGACGCGCGCCGAGCGTGACCTGCACGATCAGCCCCGCGCTGCCGTTTGTACTGCTCGATCCGGAGAAGACTCATTCGACTGATACGCAAAAGAAGAACGGCGACATCGTGTGCTCGGGCATTATCGAGAGTGCTCGTGCGGCGCTGGAAGCCGGCGTTAAGGTGGGCCTGGGCACGGATTCGAGCTGCCCGTTCGTGACACAGTACGACATGTGGCGCGAGGTGGCCTATTTTGCCGAGTACGTGGGCGTGAGCAATGCCTTCGCACTGCATACAGCCACGAAGGTCAATGCTGAGCTACTGGGGCTGGGCGGCGAGACCGGTACGATCGAGTGCGGCAAGGCGGCCGACATTTTGGTGACGCGCGAGAACCCGCTCGATGGTCTGTGTGCTCTGCGTGAGCCAATGCACGTGATGTGCCGCGGCAACCTGGTGCGCAAGCTGAAGGTCAAGCGCCTCCCTGAGGTTGACACCGAGCTCGACGCGATTATGGCCATGCCGGCAGAAGCCCTGGCAGAGGAGCTTGCTCGCGACGGCGTAGCTTAGGCGCTGGCGCGACGGGGCGACAGCTTCATCGAATGATGTCGCCCCATGCAAAAAGCCGAGGTCTCGACACGAGGCCTCGGCTTTTAATTTCAAGACTTTAGTCCGCTGGCCGCGCAGCGGCCAGCTTTAAACCACCCGCTACG
>CABUOF010000024.1 GCA_902493125.1 uncultured Collinsella sp.
AGGTCAATGCCCTCCTCTTTCACGTCACCTTGCTCGCTTAGGGGCGTTTTCGCTGACTTCGCCAAAGCATCGGCAGGTACTCATTGGGGACGTACTTAAATGAGTGCCTGCAGAATGAGAGTGGATAATCTCCCGTTTTTGGCCTGCTTGGGGGCTCAAAGTGGGAGATTATCCACTCTCGTCATTGGACTAGTCTTTGGGGACGTTCTTGTTTGACTAGTCGTTTAAGAACGTCCCCAATGGCTACTTGCTTGTGAATAGCCAGATTGCGATGAGTACGAGGACTGCAGCGATGATGCAAGCGATGGCGCCGGTGAATTTGATGCGTGAGTCGCGGGTACGCTCGCGCACCGCGTCCTCGGTGGCTTCGAGCTGGGTAACCTCTCGCTCGGTCTCGGCGTGTTCGGCTTTGTCTCGGGCCAAGGATCCTGCAAGCGACTCAGTGATCTCTGGGTGGTCGTGTACTTCGGTCGCCTGTTCGATGATCGACTGCGCATGTGCGGCATCTGCTTGGGCGTTGGCGATGCTCTGCTCTTGGTCGCGGCGTGCCTTGTCCTCGGCGGCGATCTTCTCGCGCAGTTCGCGCTGGCGCGTTGCGGCGGCGGTTTTTGCAGTCTGCAGCTCGTCGCGCGCGGCATCGGCCTCTGCCGTCACGGCTTGGTGCGCGCGTTTGGCTTCGGCAATGGGGGCCTGCGCCTGTTCGACGGCCTGCTCGGCTGCGGCAAGCGAGTGCTCAAGGTCGGCGGTGATACGCGGGACATCTTCTTCGGCTTTACGCAGGGCATCTGCCGTGTCGGAGATCTGCATCGAGAGCTCGCTGGTGCGCACCGTATAGTTGGCGGGATTTGCCGAGGGATTGCGTTGCAGCTCGGCATACTCATGACGCAGTGTCTCGAGCTGGGCGCGCGTGGCGTCGACGGTTTGTTGTGCGGCGGCAATGCCGGCGTCTCGCTCGGCCTGTACCTTGTCGCGGATGCGCTTGGAATCCTCAAGACGGCGAACGAGGCGGTTGCCGGTCTCGCGCGAGCTCGTCTCGCGGGCCTCCACGGCATCGAGCGCGGCCTTCAGGCGGAGCTCGGTCGCGTCATCCTCTGTTTTCATTTGTTCGAGCTGACCCTTGAGCTCTGCTACTTTGGAAGCATGGACATCGCGATCGATTTCGGCTGCCGCAGCGGTCTTTTGCGCCGTGGCGATCGCCTGGCGCTGGTCGGCGACGATCTGGTCGTAGCGGCCTGCGATATCCTGGCGCGTCTCGAGTTCCTCGGCCTGATCGGCAATGCGCTGCTCAAGTTCGGCCAGGTGGGCGCGGGCATCGGCAAGTGCCTTTTTCGCGGCATTCATCTCGCGCATGGCCGAGGCGCCCTGGGCGATAAAGGTGCCCACGGCGTTCGCAGTGTTCGAGACAGCGGTCCCCAGATCGCGGCTCGCGGCGGGGGAGTGCGGGGCGGTCGGGCGAGCGGTGTCGGCGGCGTCCGCATCGGCAGCCTGCGGCGCGGCGATATTGCCGGTACCGCCCTCAACCACAGAAAAGCCTGCTGCGTGCGGATCGACCGCATCGGCGCCAATCGTGGGGTGCTCGAGCTGCAGAAACGAGGGCATGGTGCTGCCCTGGTCGGCAACCGGAGTCTCGCCGGGCACAAAGGTCGAGGCCGCCTCGGCGGCCTCCTCTTCCTCGGCATCGATATCGGCATCGGCGACGGCGTCTTTCATCGCTTTGACAGCATCCATCATGGAGTCCATGACGGCATCGAGCTCTTCTTCCGAAGACACTTCGATGGGGCCCGCTGCTTGCGGGGCGTCGTCCTGTACAGGGGCGTCGTCCTGAGCGGGCGCATCGTCGTTTTGCTCATCGGCGTTTTCTGTTTCGGGGGTTTCCGCCGCAGCGCTTTCGTCCAAGATGGGGTCGTCGATGTCGATACCATCGCAGGTCACAGCGTCAGTATCTGCGGTGACGTCTGCGGGATCATCAATATGCTGTTGAGTCTGGGGGTCCAGCTCGTCTGTCATAGGCATGTGCTCCTCATCGTTGTTTGTCACCCTATGATAAAGTCTCGCGCCGACATCCCGCGCGCCGCAGCAAAGTTTCAAAACGTGTTCGATGGCTCGTCGCGTTAACAAAAACTCGGCCGTTCTATTCAATTTTTACTTGACATTCCCTTCGCCGAAAGACGTTGCGCCGTTCGCCTGCCATGGGCTTTATTATTCACTTGAAGAAGCTAAAGTTGCATTTCAGCTTTTGGCGCGTGAAGTTGGATGCGCGCAGTTGGCGGGCGTGCCCGTCGCGATTTGAAAGGACTTTGTATGGGACTTTTCACTGGTAAGACCGTGATCGTCACCGGCGGCGGCAAGGCCACGCTTAAGGACGGCTCCGCTGGTTCCATCGGCTACGGCATCGATATCGCATTTGCCAAGGAGGGCGCGAACCTCGTCATCACCGGTCGCAACGTTGCCAAGCTCGAGGCTGCCAAGGAATCCCTCGAGGCCGAGTACGGCGTCAAGGTTCTGCCTGTTCAGGCCGATGTCTCGGCTGGTCAGGACAACGAGGTCGTCGTCCAGAACGTCATCGACAAGGCCATTGAGGAGTTCGGCCGCATCGACGCCGTCGTCAACAATGCTCAGGCCAGCGCCTCGGGCGTGACCATCGCCGATCACACCATGGACCAGTTTAACCTGGCCATTTACTCCGGTCTGTATGCTACCTATCTGTACATGCAGAAGGCCTATCCGCACCTGAAGGAGACCAAGGGCTCCGTGGTCAACTTTGCCTCGGGCGCCGGCCTGTTTGGCAACTACGGCCAGTGCAGCTATGCCGCTGCCAAGGAGGGCATCCGCGGCCTGACCCGCGTTGCCGCCAACGAGTGGGGCAAGGACGGCATCAACGTCAACATCGTGTGCCCGCTTGCTTGGACCGCTGCGCTCGAGAACTTCCAGGATGCCTATCCCGAGGCGTTCAAGGCCAACGTCCATATGCCGCCGGCGGGTCACTACGGCGACGTCGAGAAGGAAATCGGCCGCGTGGTCGTTCAGCTCTGCGGTCCCGACTTTAAGTACATGAACGGCGAGACCGTCACCCTCGAGGGTGGCATGGGCCAGCGGCCGTAGGGGTTACGCGGTTTTACCAAACCGCGTAACGGCTCGACGCTGCGCGGTCACCAGGGCGACAACTTGTCATTCAAAGAGGGCGGCATGACCAGAAGGTCTATGCCGCCCTCTTTTCATGCCAATTTGTTCGCCCTGGCGACCGCTCGCTGACGTCGCCAGAGCATCGGCGTTGCCTTGGCTGTTGGAGATGATCTCGTAGTCGTTGGGGACGTTCTTAAATGACTAGCTATAAGGGACACTCTTGCCGGCACTTGGGGACAGTCCCTAAGTGCCGGCAGATTGGGACATTTCTTTGCAAGATGGCGCTGAAGATTGTCCTCGACGACTAGTCGTTTAATGCATCAGTTTCTGTCGAGTCGGTGCGGTTTGCTGGTTGCCCGTATAATGGTCTGCGTATGAACCGCAACCAAGGAGTTCCAGTTTATGGACCAGAACCTTTTTAAATTCGACCTGATCGCCGAGGACCCGACGACGCATGCGCGTGCCGGCGTGCTGCACACCCCGCACGGCGACATCGAGACGCCAATCTTCATGCCCGTGGGCACCAAGGCAAACGTCAAGGGCATTCCTACCGAGACCGTCAAACAGCTCGGCGCCCAGATCGTGCTTGCCAATACCTATCATCTGTCCATGCGTCCCGGCGAGGACACTATCGCCGAGCTGGGCGGCCTGCACAAGTTTATGAACTGGCACGGTCCTATCCTCACCGACTCGGGCGGTTTCCAGGTGTTCAGCCACAACGACGCTGTCAAGCTCACCGACGAGGGCGTGCGCTTTATCGTCAACGATTACGACGGTCGCCACGTGTTCTGGACGCCCGAGGACAACATGGAAATCGCCATGAAGCTCGGCTCCGACATCTGCATGCAGCTTGATCAGTGCCCGGGCTATCCCGCCACGCGCGCCTACGTTGAGCGCGCCGTTGAGCTGTCGAGTATGTGGGCCGAGCGCTGCTATAAGGCGCATAACCGCGACGACCAGGCGCTCTTTGGCATTGTTCAGGGCGGCATGCACCTAGATCTGCGCCTGCGCTCGCTGCGCCATCTGGAGGAGTGCGGCGACTTCCCCGGTTACGGCATTGGCGGCTACTCGGTGGGCGAGGACCACGAGACCATGTTCGAGACCCTGGCACCGCTCGTAAGCGAGTACATGCCCAAGCACAAGCCGCGCTACCTGATGGGCGTCGGCAACCCTACCACGCTCGTGCGCGGCGTTGGCGTGGGCATCGACATGTTCGACTGCGTGCTGCCGACGCGTACCGGCCGCATGGGCACAGCGTTTTCGAGCGAGGGTCGCCTCAACTTCCGTAACGCGCGCTTTGCGCACGACGACGGTCCCATCGATCCCACCTGCACCTGCCCGGTGTGCACGGGCGGCTACAGCCGTGCGCTCATCCGTCACATGGTCACGCAGAAGGAGATGCTCGGCGGCATTCTGCTGTCGATGCACAACATCTACTACCTGCTCAACCTTATGCAGCGTGCCCGCCAGGCCATTATCGAGGGCCGCTACGGTGCGTTCGTGAGCGACTGGATGAACAGCCCTGCGGCGGTGGATTACTAAGAGCTGCGGATGCGCTTGCGAGGCGTGAGCAACGGTAAAGGCCAAGCGGCGATCGGTCGTCGCGTTCACTAACACCGTCTGCGCGACCGCTGACCGATAGCTTGCAAGCACTTTATGCATCGTGGGTACCATACCGAATAGTTGATGTTCGGGCGGGTGTTTGGCGCATGGCGTCGATCCCGCCCGTTTCTATTTTCGATAGGAGCACCCATGATTAAGAATGAGAACGTCGAGGGCGAGCCCGCCTACGACGAGACGTACCGCCGCGGCCCCGTGGTCATGCGCGGCCCCATGATTCCTAAGGACAACACCTACGCCAACCTGCTGGCGCCCGAAGATTCAACCGACTGGTTGCATGCCGATCCGTGGCGCGTCCTTCGTATTCAGGCAGAATTCGTCGATGGCTTTGGCGCGCTTGCCGAGCTCGGGCCCGCGGTGACCATCTTCGGCAGTGCCCGCACGCCCAAGACCGATCCGCTCTACAAGGCGGCGCGCACGGTCGGCCGCAAGATCGCGCAGCGCGGCGTGGCGGTTATCACCGGCGGCGGCCCCGGCATTATGGAGGCGGCCAACAGGGGGGCGGCGAGTGCCAACGGCAAGTCGGTCGGCTTGGGTATCGAGCTTCCGCACGAGCAGGGGCTCAACAAATACGTGAACCTGGGTATGGACTTCCGCTACTTCTTTGTGCGTAAGACCATGTTCGTTAAGTACAGCTCGGGTGCCATCGTGTTCCCCGGCGGTTTCGGCACGCTCGACGAGATGTTCGAGGTGCTCACGCTGGTGCAGACGCACAAGGTCAAGCGCATGCCGCTCGTACTGGTGGGCAGCGGGTACTGGCAAGGCCTGTTCGACTGGCTCAACGGCCCGGTGATGGATGCCGGCATGATTAGCCCGCTCGATCCAGACCTCGTCCACATCACCGACGACCTCAACGAGGCCGTCGACATCGCCCTGAGCGGGTTGATATAGGGCGAGCGTGCCTGTCGTTGTAGTATTGTGAATGGCAGACTGATGCTATTTAACATCAGTCTGCCATCTAAATTGGGTATACTGATGCAAAAGACGAGGCGAGGAGGTCGCGTATGTCCACTGCAACGGTTAAGCCTACGACGGTTCGCATCGAAGAGGGGCTCAAGGAGCAGGCGACTGAGTTCTTGGATACGGTTGGTCTAAGTCTCAATTCGTATCTCAACCTTGCTGTTCGGCAGCTGGTAAATCAGCGAAAGATTCCTTTTGAGATCGTAGGAAGGGCAGAGGTGCCCAACGAGGCGACGAGACGCGCCATGGTGATCGCCGAGGCTCATGAGTTGGGGATTTTGACGGACGACAGCCCGTCATTCAATAACGCTGATGAGCTTATATCGTTCCTCGATGAGGACTAGCGCTGTTTGAGATTAAAGTCGAGGCTCAGTTTAAGGCGGATTACAAACGGACGATGCGCATCCATCCGCAGCTAAAAACCGAGTTTAGGGCGGCGGTCGCAGAGCTTGCAGCTCACGGCTCGCTTCCCGCGGAATATGGCGCCCATGAGCTTTCAAACCCGGGCGGCAACTACAACGGCCACATCGATTTCCATCTATCCGATGGCTTGGTCGATGTGGTCGTTCTTTATCTTCCCCATAAGACTAATCCTGTGATCCGACTGGTCAGAATGGGCTCGCATGAGGAACTGTTCCAGGGCCCACTGAGCTAGCCACTCGCTTTTAACTTGCGGTGGAATAGGGATTGATTGGCGGCTGATACGCCAAAAAACAGTCCCTATTCCACCGCAAATGGTGGGGATGTCCTGCCTGTTGACGTGGCATCTGGCTTTCCCTTGTGGTTGATTTCGTCTAAGAGCTCCGCTGCGATCTCGCTGTTTTTGAACCTGATGCTGCAGTCTTCTTTCTTGGGGAAAGCTAGTAGCGGGATCGTTCCGTACCAGATAGTTTCTTCGTCAATTATCGCTGCACACAAACGTCCTTCTGCTCTAATGGCATGCTCGACGTTCATTTCTGCCAAAGTCTCGCTTGCATCTTCGCGCGGAGTCGAGGCAATGAAAAACTCAAGAGCAATCCCTCGGGCAGTGGCACCTTTGATTGCATCGCCGAGCTTTGCGAGGCAGGCGGCGGATGCGTAGGGCGCGGCAATGAAGATACTCTTGGCGGCGCCAACGATGTCTTCAACCAGAGTCTCTACGGCATTAGCCGGTTCTATGAGAATGTTTTGATCGGACTGCTCGCTGCCTCCGGTCACGTAGACTTCGTACCCGAGCTTGGCGTAGGTCTTGAGTCTCTTCTGGTACATGCGGGCGAGCATGGGTATAGATAAATCAACGTAGTCGAATATCTCAACCCGTCGCTTGCCCTCGTGGCTTCTATGGAGCCTGCCTGCCTGCTGTGTGATGCTGCCGTCCCACGATATCGGCGTGGCAATGAGTAGAGTGTCAAGGTAGGACAGATCGAAGCCCTCGCCCAAAAGGCTTTCGGTGGCGACGATGATTCGATGTTCATGCTCGAAGCGGGGAAGACTGCTCAGTATCGTTTTTCTTTCTTTGGCGTCGATTTCCCCGGTCAGGAGAACGGGTTCGTGTCCTTGGTTTTTGAGCATCCCGAACAGCTCCTCGGCATGCTTTTTCCTTTTAGTCAGCACGAGCGGATGCCGGCCGTTTGACGCAGCTTCAATAGCGTCGTTGACAATCAATTCGTTTCTAGCTGCATGCGTGCACAGCAGGTCGAGAATCTGATTGAAGTTTGCACCTGGCTCGTAGGCGGGTAGTCGAATTCCAGTAAAACGAGGCCGTACGATGCGCTGGATGCCCTGCTGAATCGCTTGCGCTTTTGGATCGATAACATAACGGAGCGGGCCGCAGAGCATGGAGAGCGCCCGCGTAAGGCCGTCGGATCGTTCGGGCGTCGCAGAAAGGCCGTATACGTATTTGGCCGGGGCGGACTTGAGAATAAGCTCGAGCTGTGGTGCGGCGGCATGGTGGCATTCGTCGCAGATAATGAGGCCGTAATTACGAACAAGGCCCTTAACTATCGGCTCTCCGGTTTGGCGGTCTTTGCCAGATAACGACTGGAACGAAGCGATGTCGACGAGGCCGCTTACGGCCATTTTGCCTCCTCCTATTTGTCCGATGACCGGAGGCTGCCTTTTGCTGATTCGTCCTTTTGGGGTTCGGACGGGCTCCCTGTTGTCCGTAATGTCGATAAATCGCTCGAGCTGGGATTTCCATTGGGTTATGAGTGCGGTTTTGGGAACGATGACGAGCGTTGGAAGACCAATGGATGCAATAAGATAAGCTCCGACGACTGTTTTACCGAAGCCTGTCGGTGCGGACATGATTCCGTCTTCGTATATGAGCATCTGATCAGCGGCGATTTGCTGCTCAGGGCGAAGGACTCCTTTAAATGCCATAACAATCGGATTACCCGATTTGCGCTCGTCTGAATAGTGGGCGGTAACGCCGGTCTCTTGAACTAGCTGCTCAAGTTGAGTTTTGCAGCCCCGGGGAATTGCAACATGACCATCTCTCAGTTCGCTAAGGTCTATGAGTCGCGGTTTGCCGAATACTGATTGATGCATGGACTGCGCGCGATAGAATGCCGGATTGGCAAATGTCGCAAGTCCGCGGATTTCCATTTGAGCTGCTGGACTCAGAGACTTCTCGGGAATGTACAGCATATCGGCTTGAATAACGGGCAGCGATGAGGGAAAGTCCCGCGATGTGAGTGGTAGTCGCTTTCGTGGTCTTTGGGCATACCGTTTGCCCTTGTTTGCCACCGTAGTTGTTGCTGGTCCGTGTGGGTTGTTTCCAGGGGCCTCAATCAGATCTTGCACCGTCGAGCGCGGAATCAGCTGGACTTGTGATAGATAGAGCCATTGGTCGGGAAAGGGCTTGAATTGTTCGTCTACAAATACACTATTTCCTTCACGTTGCGCCTTGCCTTGAAAGGGGAGTGCGATGAGGTTTCCGAAGCCTCCATCGGGAATAGTGGCCTGAGCGGGTAGCATTCGATCAAAGGCCTCGAACGTGATTGTCTTATTATGCGCCGCAGCTTCGGTTATGAGGCAACTTCCAAACTCTCGGGCAGCCTTTGCGCTGATTGGCTCGAGGAAGAAAAACCAGATGTGGGCGCCGTTGCCGGACCTTGAGCGCTCAACGGCGGCGTTAATGCCCCGTCGTATTGCAACAAGCCGTACGGCATTTGTTGCCTCTTTCCAGTCCGCTTTGTCAAAATCGATGACGAGAACTTTCGTGTTGCAGTTCCTATCGAGAACATATTGCCCGAGGACATCGCGGAACCGGTCATCGTTGCCTTTAAAGTGAGCAATGATTGCGGCATCGCTTAATTCCGGGAAGACGCGATTGCTGCATTCTACACATTTAACTCTTTGATGGGCTGCTTTGGGGCAAATTCCTGGCTCCCACTCATTAGCACAAGCAGGCGTATAGCCAATGCCCCCGTCCTTTCTGCGATATCCATGAGCGTAAACATCTTTGCGCCCGGTAAAGAGACTGCGAAAGAGCTCGAGTTTATCGCGTGCTGGGCTCGCGCTGGTGACGATGCCCTCGATTTGCGCTCGTTCATCGAACAAAGCGCCAGCTTCTTCCCACTCTTCTAGCGTTGCGTAGCGTACGTCTGAACCGTTGTTGCAAATGACGATTTGTCGGTGTTGGTCCGATATATGTGTGATCGTCTGATCGTATTTAAATTGTGCGGTCCCAAAGAGGGCGTATTGATGCATGGCGTTGCCCATTTGAATGCCGTCCTTGTATTGGAGTTGTTGAGACGAGGGTACGGCATTACGGCTTTTTGGGATATGTAATTTCGATTCAAGTTTGCTAATGGCAAGGGATTATTCTGCGAGCGGCTTTTGGTCGATACCAAGGCGCGCGACGGCCCTTGATAATCAGGGTTTGCGGTCATATGGGTAGCCGGAGGCGTAAAGAGCGGACATTCAGACCCGGTGGGCAAAAATGGCAAATATGAGTACTGTTGCTCGGTTAGTCTCATATCATTTGAGAAGTATCTAAGACCAATTGACTGAGTTTTAATATATTCACCCCCCCTAAACACGACAATTCGGGGCTTTATGGAGCTTGAAATCGGTGGGAGCGGGCAATTCAGCGAAATTTTGCTGTTACTAAATTTATGACAGTACTCATATTTGCCATTTTTTGCCCACCGGGTACCGCTAGGGGCTAGTCGAAGCTCCCCCAAACAGCTGGGAATGCGCCGATCGTCTGCATATCTTGTATATGGATGGCTCAGCAAAAGAAGTTGCGGTGAAATAGGGATTGATTTGTGGCCATACGCCAAATACAGTCCCTATTTCACCGCAAGTGATGTGGGCGTCCCTAGTGAGTTGGCTGGTAGCGGGGGCAGTAGCTGATGGCGATGGCATCGACGCCTACGTGGGTGGCGATGGTGCAGCCGATGGGGCCGGTGCCGGCGTCTACGTAATCCTGACCCGCGAGTGCCTCGTTGACAAGCTCCTGCTCCTCGGCGGCGCCGGTCGTGAGCACGCGCACGCTGGAGCCCGGATACTCGGCCAAAAATGCGAGGCAATCGGCCATGGTGTTGGTAACGATGCGCTTGGCACCGCGGCCCTTTTTTATGGCCTTGATCTCGCCCGATTTCCACTCCGGCGAAACGGCCAGGCGAATGTTGAGCATTTGCGTGAGCTGGCCGGCGAGCTTGGGCGCGCGGCCGTTCTTGACCAGGTTCTCGAGTGTGCGCGGAATCAGCAGCAGATGGGCGTCGGGCAGCGTCGCGCGGATCTGCGCCTCGGTCTCGTCCAGGCTGCGGCCGTCCTCGCGCATGGCCAGCGCGTACTCCACCAGCAGGCCCTCGGCGCCCGAGCCGGTGCGCGAGTCGATGCAGCGCACGTCGAGCTCGTGCGTTTCGGCCGTCAGGCTGGCGTTGGCATAGCAGGCGGACCACTCGCTGCACAGCGAGATAAAGATGGCGCTATCGTGGCCGTCGGCGCGCACGCGGTCAAAGAGTTCCTTGAACTCGCCGGCACTCGGCTGCGAGGTGTGCGGCAGCTGCTCGGAGCCGGCCATGCGGGCGACGTACTCTTGGGCGGTAATCTGCACCTGGTCGAGCAGGTCCTCGCCCTCGATAATCACATGCAGCGGAATCACGTAAATGCCGAGCTCTTGGGCGCGGGCGGGGGAGATGTCCGACGTGGAGTCGGTTATGATGGCAAAAGACATAATTGCACCTTTCGTTGGGGCGCGACGGCGCCGCCTTCTGAGAGCAAAGTGCGACAAGTATAGTGGAGTCGTTCCACATTTCTAGGTTCAATTGTTGAATAGTCAACAGTTTGAAGTGTCGGTGTGGAAATCGTCAACTGGGGAAGAGGGATGCCGATGGAGGCGCTGGAGATATGCAAGCGGCCGGTCGTGCTGTTTGATTTTGATGGCACGGTGGCCGATACGGGTCGGGCGGTGATGACCTCGACGCGCAAGACGTTGGCCGCGCGCGGGTTTTCGGAGGCGCAGATGGGTGACCTGCGCCGCATGATCGGGCCGCCCCTGTGGAAGAGCTTTCACGACTTTTATGGCTTCTCCCGCGAGGAGTCGCTTGTGGTGGCTGACGAGTACCGTGCCTTTTTTGATGAGCTGGGACCTGAAGAGTATCCCGTGTTCGACGGAATCCCCGAGCTGCTCGATGGCCTTGCCGCGCAGGGGCATCGCATGGCGGTCGCGACGTCTCGCATGGAAGCAAAGTGCATTGACATGGTGCATGAGCTGGGGCTTTCTCAGTTTGAGGCGGTGGTCGGCATGAATCCGTCGCAGGGGCGCGAGACCAAGGCCGATTCGGTTCGCGATGCCCTGGCGGCGCTCGGTGCGACGGCGGGCGATGCCGTGATGATCGGCGATCGCTTTAACGACGTGGAAGGCGCGCACGCGATGAGCGTGCCGTGCATCGGCATTTATTCGGGTGCGGCGGCGCCGGGGGAGCACGAGGCAGCGGGCGCCGATGCAGTGGTGCACTCGGTGGCCGAGCTTGCTAAACTTTTCGCTATCTAATAGACGTAATGTGAGGGGCGGGCGTATCCGTCGCTCATTGGTAAGGAGGTCGTCCATGAATCAGGTGGAGCAGAGCGTTACCGAGTATGTCGACGAGGTCTGGGAAGATGTCGTTGCCGATATCGAACAGCTGGTGAGCTATCCGTCCGTGGCCGTTGCTGCCAATGCGGAGCTCGGTGCGCCGTTTGGCCGCCCGGTCCGTGATGCGCTCGATTGCGCGCTCGGCATTGCGCAAAAGCTCGGCTATCAGACGAGCGATGACGAGGGTTATGTGGGCATCGCCGATATCCCGGGGCGCGGCGATAAGCAGCTTGCGACCATCTGCCATGTGGACGTGGTGCCTGCCGGCCCCGGTTGGAACACCGACCCGTTTGCGATGGAGCGTCGCGAGGGCTGGCTGCTCGGTCGCGGCGTGATCGACGACAAGGGCCCGGCGGTGCTGTCGCTCTACGCTGGTGCTTATCTGCTCAGGCACGGCATTGTGCCGCGCTATACCTTCCGCGCGCTGCTGGGCTGCGATGAGGAAGTGGGCATGTCCGACGTTCACCATTATCTGGAGAACCACGCAGACCCCGATTTCCTGTTTACGCCCGATGCCGAGTTCCCGGTTTGCAATGCCGAGAAGGGCCAGTTTGGGGCGACGTTTGTGAGCCCCAAGATCGACGGCGGGCGCATCGTGTCCTGGAGCGGTGCCGAGGCGAGCAACGCCATTCCGTCGCAGTCTATCTGCGAACTCGCGATTGCCGCCGATGAGCTGCCGGCACCGGTCGAGAACGCCGACCGCCTGGAGATCACGACGCTCGATAACGGGCATGCGCAGATTTTTGCCCACGGTATTGGCGGTCACGCCTCGATGCCCGAGGGAACGATCAATGCCGTCGGCCTTATCGTGGCGTATCTGCGCGAGGCCGAGGACGCGTTTGGTGCCCGTGGCGAGCGCCTGCTGACGCCTGCCGAGCACGAGTGTGTCAAGTTTTTGGCTTTTGTGCATGCGGACGCCTATGGCCGCGGCCTGGGCATCGACGCGACGAGCCCCGCGTTTGGCCCGCTCACCTGCAACCCCGGCGTCATCCGTGTGGCGGATGGCCACATCGAGCAGGTCATTGACGTGCGTTTCCCCGATAGCACCAGTGCCGATACCATCTGCGAGCAGCTCGAGCCGCTCGTGGGCCGCTTTGGTGTGACGTGTCGCGTGGGTCGTGCCAAGGTGCCGTTCTCAGTCTCTGCCGACGATCCGGCCGTGAAGGCGCTTATCGATACCTACAACGAGTTTACGGGCAAGCATGCCGAGCCCTTTGCCATGGGCGGCGGCACGTACGCGCGCAACTTTGCCCGCGCCGTATCGTTTGGCCCCGAGGAGACCGGCCTGGAGCTGCCCGCATGGGGCGGCCAGATGCACGGCCCCAACGAGTGCGCTAACGAGGAGCAGCTCAAGCAAGCGCTCAAGATCTATATTGTTGCGATCTTAAGGCTCAACGAGCTCGAGCTTTAAGGTTGCGGCGTTTTGCCAATCTAAGTTGCGGTGGAATAGTTCCTAGAATCGGCTGCCTGACAGCCAAACAGGAACTATTTCACCGCAACTTCTTTTTATCGGTGTAAAAGGCGGGTCATGTTTGGCGGCGGGTTTGTTATTCGTTTGTAAAGCCGAGTCGCGCTTGCGGTAAGGGTCTATCAGATGCCCGTAAGAAACCGCAGTTGGCGCGGACGTTCCCCGGTCGGGGCCGTATCTTTCCAAACAGCAAAGCGGGCAGGGTGCCCGCGATTCGCATGTATGAAAGGAAGATCATGCTCGATCAGGCTTATTCTCGTCGTCAGTTCCTCGGCCTCGCTGGTGGTCTTGCCAGCATCGTCGGTCTCGGTCTCGTTGGTTGCGGCGGCTCCGACGCCGCCGACAAGGGTAGCGCCGCTGCTGCCGAGTCCGTCTCCGGCGAGGTGACCTACGACGGCGCCTCCTCGTTCCAGGCCCTCGTCGAGGCTGCTGCCGAGAAGTTCATGGATGCCAACCCCGACGTCTCCGTCTCCGGCTCGGGCAACGGCTCGGGCAAGGGCCTGACCGCTGTCGCCGCCGGTACCGTCACCATCGGTAACTCTGACGTCTTCGCCGAGACCAAGCTGGAGGCCGACCAGGTCAAGAACCTCGTCGACCACGAGGTCGCCGTCGTGGGCATGGGTCCCGTCGTCTCCAAGAACGTGACGGTCGACGACCTGTCCCTCGAGCAGCTCAAGGGCATCTTCTCCGGCCAGATCACCAACTGGAAGGAGGTCGGCGGCGACGACGCCAAGATCGTCGTTCTCAACCGCAAGGCCGGCTCCGGCACCCGCGCCACCTTCGAGGCCGCCGTCTTTGGCGACGAGGCCGTCGACTTTAAGGGCGATGCCGAGCTCGACAAGTCCGGCGATGTCCAGACTCAGATGGGCAGCACCGACAACGCCATCTCCTACCTTGACTTCTCGCACTTCGATGACTCCAAGTTCAACGCTGTCAAGGTCGAGGGCGTGGAGCCCAAGAGCGCAAACGTCACCGACGACTCCTTCAAGATCTGGGCTACCGAGCACATGTACTGCGCTAAGGATGCCGACGAGGCCACCAAGGCCTTCCTGGAGTTCATGCTTTCCGATGACGTCCAGGGCAAGCTCGTCGAGGAGCAGGGCTTTATCCCCGTCTCTGCCATGAAGGTCGTCAAGGACGCCAGCGGCAAGGTCTCCACTAAATAAGTAATCGCCCCGGAAAGGTTTGCAATGGCAAAACAGCTGCCAAAGCGCGACCTTGAGAACGTGGGCCTGGGCGTCACGGGCGCGTGCGTAGCGCTCGTGACGCTTGTCGTTGCCGCGCTCATCTTTATGGTCGCCCAAAAGGGCCTCTCGGCTTTTCTCAAGGACGGCGTTTCGGCCGTCGAGTTCTTCACCGGCACCAAGTGGGACCTAGCCAACACGGCCGATAACGGCCTGCCCTACACCGGCGCCCTGCCCCTGATCGTCACCTCATTTGCGGTCATGGTACTCTCCACGCTCATCGCATTGCCCATCGCCATCGGCTCTGCCATCTTTGCGGTCGAGATTAGCCCTAAGTTTGGCTCCAAGATCTTTCAGCCGCTTATTGAGCTTTTGACCGGCATTCCCTCGGTCGTCTTTGGCCTGATCGGTTTTCACGTGGTTGTCGGCCTTATGAAGAGCGTTTTCCACGTGAGCACGGGCCTGGGCATCTTGCCCGGCGCCATCGTGCTGGCCGTCATGATCCTGCCGACCATGACTACGCTTTCGGTCGATGGCCTGCGCGCCGTGCCCGACAGCTACCGTCAGGGCTCGCTCGCGCTGGGCTACACCCGCTGGCAGACCATCTGGCACGTGGTGCTCAAGTCCGCCATGCCGTCGCTCATGACCGCGGTCATCCTTGGCATGACCCGCGCCTTTGGCGAAACGCTCGCCGTGCGCATGGTTATCGGCGGCATCGAGGCCATGCCGACGTCGCTGCTGTCGCCGGCGTCCACCATCACCACCACGCTCACCACGTCCATGGCGGTCTATGCCGAGGGCTCGGCCCAGGACGATGTTCTGTGGGCGCTCGGCCTGCTGCTGATGGGCATGAGCCTCATCTTCATCCTGATCATCCACCTTATCGGCCGCAAGGGGGCGAAGGCTCGTGGCTAGCACGCGCATCCATATCGACGAGGCGAGACTCGGGCGCGTCCAAAAGCAGGACCGCATCGCCACGGGTGCGCTGACGGCGATCGCCGCCATCGTCATGCTCGTCGTCATTTCCATGGTGGCCTATATCCTGTTCGAGGGCATCTCGACGCTGTTCCAGCCGGGATTTCTCACGCAGCCCGCGCGCGCCAACGGAACCCAGGGCGGCGTGCTCTACCAGCTGTTCGACTCGTTCTATCTGCTGCTGATTACCCTAGCCATCTCGGTGCCCATCAGCCTGGGCGGCGCGGTCTTTTTGGTTGAGTACGCGCCGGACGGACCCATCCGCGACATCGCCTCCACCGCTATCGAGACGCTGTCCTCGCTGCCCTCCATCGTCGTCGGCATGTTCGGCTTTCTGGTGTTCTCGGTGCAGCTGGGCTGGAAGTACTCCATCATCTCCGGCGCCGTCGCGCTCACCATGTTCAACATCCCCATCCTGGTGCGCGTGATCCAGCAGGCGCTCGAGGATGTGCCCCAGGCCCAGAGCGATGCGTGCCTGGCCATGGGCCTCACTCGCTGGGAGGCTACGCTGCACATCCTGATCCCCGAGGCCATGCCCGCCATCGTGACCGGCATCGTGCTTTCGGCCGGCCGTGTGTTTGGTGAGGCCGCGGCACTGCTCTTTACCTCGGGCATGAGCTCGCCGGTTCGCCTGAATTTCTTGAGCTTTAACCTGTCGAGTCCCACCTGCGCCTGGAACGTGTTCCGTCCCGGCGAGTCGCTCGCCGTGCATATTTACAAGATCTATGGCGAGGGCAGCCCCGAGGCCCAGCAGATCGTCTGGGGCACCGCGGCGCTGCTGATGATTTGCGTGCTGCTGTTTAACGTAGTCGCCCGTATCGTGGGCAAGCATCTGTCAAGGAAGATGACGGCCGAATGAGCGAGATGAATGTAACGTCCGCAACCGAAGTGACATCGTCCGAGACCCAGGACTTCCTGTCGAGCGTGGGGGAGAGCGAGAAGCGCGTGCGCGTGAGCGGCAAGGCCGTGAGCGACGAGGTCGTGCTCTCCACCAAGGACGTCAACGTGTACTATGGCGACCACCATGCACTGCACAATGCGTCGCTCGAGTTTCACAAGGGCGAGATCACGGCGCTCATCGGACCTTCGGGCTGCGGTAAGTCGACCTATTTGCGCAGCCTCAACCTTATGAATCGCGAGATTCGCGGCTGCCGCGTGGAAGGCGAGATCAACTACCGCGGGCGCAACGTGAACACCAAAACCGAGAACACGTACGAGCTGCGTCGCTCTATTGGCATGGTATTCCAACAGCCCAACCCTTTTCGCAAGTCCATTCGCGACAACATTACGTTTGCGCCCAGGCGTCACGGCATTACCGACCGCGACGAGCTTGATCGTATGGTCGAGGAAAGTCTGCGTGGTGCGGCGCTGTGGGACGAGGTCAAGGACAAACTCGACAAGAGCGCCTACGCGCTTTCGGGCGGCCAACAGCAGCGTCTGTGCATCGCGCGCACGCTGGCGCTCAATCCCGACGTGATCCTGTTTGACGAGCCCTGCTCGGCGCTCGACCCCATCTCGACGCTGGCGATCGAGGACCTCATGTCATCGATTGTGGCCGAGCGCGCCATCGTCATCGTGACGCACAACATGGAGCAGGCGTCGCGTGTGTCCAACCGCACGGCGTTCTTCTACATGGGCGATATGGTCGAGTACGACGAGACTGACGAGATTTTCCAACGGCCCAAGGATAAGCGGCTGAATGATTACCTCACCGGCATGTTCTCCTAGTCCGGGACATGCTTGAGGCCCGCGGCGGCCACGGTTGCCACGGGACTGATTGGAGAGGCGGGTCATCTCTTTTGGGAGATGGCCCGCCTTTTTGTGTCGTGTGCGGCCCGCCTTTTCGCTGCTATTATGGACAACGTTGAATTTCTACGAAGGAGCAGGGCATATGGCGATTCTTTTGGGATGCGATTCCGTCAGCCTAGAGTTTCCCACCAAGCATATTTTCGATAGCGTGACGCTCGGCGTGGGCGAGGGCGACCGTATTGGTATTGTCGGTAAAAACGGCGACGGCAAGTCGACGCTGCTGAGCGTGCTCGCCGGCACGCTGGAGCCCGATGACGGACGCGTGACGCACCGCCGCGGCACGACGATCGGTCTGCTCGGCCAAAAGGACAACCTGGTCGATACTGATACCGTGCATCATGCCGTTGTGGGCGACGCCCCCGAGTACGAGTGGGCGTCGAGCCCCCGCACGCGCCAGATCCTCGCCGGCCTCATCAGCGATGTGCCCTGGGAGGGCACGGTGGGCGAGCTTTCGGGCGGTCAGCGCCGTCGCGTGGACCTCGCGCGCTTGCTGATCGGCGATTACGACGTGCTCATGCTCGACGAGCCCACCAACCACCTGGATATGCGCACCATCAACTGGCTCGCGCGTCACTTAAAGGCCCGCTGGCAGCGCGGCCAGGGTGCCATGCTCGTGGTCACGCACGACCGCTGGCTCTTGGACGAGGTCTGCACCAGCATGTGGGAGGTCCACGACGGCCAGGTCGATCCCTTCGAGGGCGGCTATTCGGCATACATCCTGCAGCGCGTGGAGCGCGACCGCATGGCCGCCGTTACCGAGGAGCGCCGTCGCAACATGGCGCGCAAGGAGCTCGCGTGGCTGAGCCGCGGTGCCCAGGCTCGTTCCACCAAGCCCAAGTTTCGCGTGGATGCCGCTCGTGAGCTGATCGCCGACGTGCCGCCCGTGCGTGACGAGCTGGAGCTCAAGCGCCTGGCCGTGAGCCGCTTGGGCAAGCAGGTTATCGATGTGGTCGACGTGGATGCCGGCTATGCCGATACCGACGGCGCGCCCAAGCAGGTGCTCACCGATGTGACCTGGCTCATTGGTGCGGGCGACCGCTATGGCCTTTTGGGCGAGAACGGCGCCGGTAAGTCGACGCTGCTCGACGTGATCCAGGGCAAGATTGAACCCACGCGCGGCCGCGTGAAGATTGGCCAGACAGTGCGCTTTGGCGTGCTGTCGCAGCAGCTCGAGGAGCTCAAGCCCTACATGGGCGACACGATCCGCGAGGTGCTCGGCAACTATAAGAAGTACTACGTCATCGACGGCAAGGAGACTTCGCCCGAGAAGCTCTGCGAACGTCTGGGCTTTACGACGCAGCAGCTCTGGAGCCGCATCGGCGATCTTTCGGGCGGCCAGCGCCGTCGCCTGTCGCTGTTGCTGACGATTCTGGACGAGCCCAACGTGCTCATCCTGGACGAGCCGGGCAACGACCTGGATACCGACATGCTCGCGATTGTCGAGGACCTGCTGGACGGCTGGCCCGGCACGCTGATCCTGGTGACACACGATCGCTTTTTGATGGAGCGCGTGACCGACCAGCAGTGGGCGCTGCTCGACGGCCACCTGACGCATATGCCCGGTGGCGTGGACCAGTACCTGCGCCTGTGCAACGCTACCGCCGAGGGCGAGCCCGTGGGCGCGCCGAGCGCCAAGACCGGCACGTTCGACACCGGTGCCGCGGCAGCTGCGGCCGAAAAGCCCAAGTCGAGCGGTCAGCCCAACGGCCTGTCCAACGCCGAGCGCCAGAAGCTCCGCCGCGAGGTGAGTTCGCTCGAGCGCAAGATGGAGACGCAGCGCACCCGCGTTGAGGAGGCCGAGGCAGCAATGGCCCAAGTCGATCCCACCAACTACACGGCGCTCGGCGAGCAGCAGGCAAAGATCGACGAGGCTCACGCTGCCATGGACGAGCTGGAGATGGCGTGGCTCGAGGCGAGCGAAAAGCTCGAGGGCGAGGAGTAGGCGAGAATGATCAAAGCCGCATTTTTCGATATCGACGGCACGCTGCTGAGCTTTAAGACCCACCGGATTCCGGCGTCGGCGCAGCAGGTGCTCGACAGCTTTTACGAGCAGGGGATTGCGTGCGTGATCGCCACGGGCCGTCCGACCTACCAGATGCCGGACTGGCTGTTCGACCTGGGCTGGGATGCGTACATTACGCTTTCGGGCCAGCACTGCTTTGATGCCGAGGGGGTTTACCGCAGCTGCCCGATCGATTCGGACGACGTCGCGGTGATTGTGGACCAGGTGGCGCAGGGGCGCTACGACTCGCTGTGCATGCAGGGCGAGAACTCGTTTGTGAACCGCCTGTCCGAGCGCGTGGTGACGGCTGGCAGCAACGCGGGAATCGTCTACCACGAGGAGCCGTTTGAGCACGCCTTTGACGCACCGGTCTACCAGTTCTGCGCCTTTGTGGACCCTGACGACGAGCATATCGTGACCGATGCCGTGTCGCATTCGCTCACCACGCGCTGGTGCGACCTGTTCTGTGACATTATTCCCGCTAACGGCGGCAAGGACCTGGGTGTGGCGGCGACGCTGGAGCGCCTGGGCATCGACGCGAGCGAGGCGATTGCCTTTGGCGACGGCGAGAACGACCTGTCGATGTTTGCCGCCGTGGGCACTAGTGTGGCCATGGGCAACGCGCAGGAGACTGTGAAGGCCGCAGCGACCTACGTTACGACCGCCGTAGACGATGACGGCATCTACAACGCCGCGAAGCACTTTGGACTCGTGTAGCTGCGGGCCGGCACCTGGCACCTGGGGACACTCCTTGCGGGGCGTCCCCATTTTGTTTTCGTCCCGCACGTTTTGTGAAACACGGCTAACTTTTAGGCAAAGTAGTAAGACATGGGCAACTTTTGCGGTAAAGTTAGCCGTGGAAAGTATCCAAAGGCTAACTAGCAATCATCGCGAAAGGCGGCCCATGGCCCTACGTGAATCCGGAGAAGACTATCTCGAATCGATCTACGTTCTGTCGGAACGCCAGGGCATCGTGCGCTCGATCGACGTTGCGGAGTACCTCGGCGTAACCAAGGCGAGCGTTTCCAAGGCCATGGCGACGCTGGAAAGCAACGGCTATGTCGAAATGGGCAAACGAGATGTTCATCTGACAGAGCGCGGTATTGAGGTTGCCCGTCAAATGTGGGAGCGCCATTGCTTTTTTGTAGGGTTGCTAGAGGACGCAGGCGTAACGCCCGAGGTTGCCTCGCAAGAGGGCTGCCACATGGAGCACTGCCTGAGCGAGGAAAGCTTCGAGAAGCTACGGGCGATGTTGGGCCGGGAAGATGTAGCGGGTCCAACAACAGAAGCCTAACTGTCCCACAGTAGCGCGGAGTTCACGCAAAGCGTGAACCAGCGACTGGGACCAGCGGCCCTTTCGGCCAAGTCCATTTCAGCAAAGGAACCCTGCCAGCAAGCGATGCTCAAGAACCGCCTGCGATGTTACCGCAGGCCGGGACCGGGCTTGGTCTTGAAAACATTCCACAGAGCGAGGCCCGCCTTTCCGTTGCTCCGCAAGAGCAGGAAAGGCGGGCCTCATGCGCGAGGACGTTTTCAAAACCAAGCCCGGTCCCGGCCGGACAGCCCACGAACGCTACAGGTTCTTGACACCCATCGCGCGCATGGCGTTCAGGATGGCGATGATCGCCACGCCTACGTCGCCGAACACGGCAAGCCACATATTGGCGATGCCCAGCGCTGCCAGCACAAGGATCAGCAGCTTAACGCCCAGTGCAAAGATGATGTTCTGCCAGACAATCGCCATGGTCTTGCGTGCCACGCGGATGGCACGGGCGATGTTGGACGGTTTGTCGTCCATGAGCACCACGTCGGCGGCCTCAATCGCGGCGTCGGACCCCATGGCGCCCATGGCAATACCCACATCGGCACGGGTGAGCACGGGCGCATCGTTGATGCCGTCGCCCACAAAGGCGAGCTTACCCTTGCCGTTTTCGGCCGCGAGCAGCGCTTCAACACGCTCGACTTTGTCGCCCGGCAGCAGCTGCGCGTGGAACTCGTCGAGGCCGAGCTGCTTGGCCACAGACGCTGCAACGTCCTCGCGGTCGCCCGTGAGCATAACGGTGCGCTTGATGCCGGCGGCGTGCAGGTCACGGACCGTCTGCTCGGCATCGGCCTTAACGGTGTCGGCAATTACAATGTGACCGGCATAGATGCCATCGACCAGCACGTGAAGGATCGTACCGACGACCTCGCAATCGGGCGCTTCGACTCCGGTCGCGGCGAGCATTTTTGCGTTGCCAACGACGACGTGCTTGCCGTCGATGGTTGCCGTCACGCCATGGCCCGCGTCGTTGGTGGAGTCGCTTACGCGCTTGGGGTCGACCTCGCCATGGTAGGCGGCGCGCACGGACTGCGCGATGGGATGATCGGAGAACGACTCCGCAAGGGCGGCGACTTCGAGCAACGACTGCTCGGTATAGCCGGCCTCGGGGTGCACCGCAACGACCGAGAACGTGCCGTTGGTGAGGGTGCCAGTTTTGTCGAAGACGACGGTGTCCACGTCGGCGAGCGTCTCGAGGTAGTTAGAACCCTTGATGAGAACGCCCAGCATGGACGCGCCGCCGATGCCGCCAAAGAAGCTCAGCGGCACGCTGATCACGAGCGCGCACGGGCAGCTGACGACCAGGAAGGTCAGGCCTCGCAGAATCCAGTCAGACCAGGCGCCGGTGACCAGGCCACCGCCGAGCGCGAGCACCGCGGCCGCGCCGGTTACAGCGGGGGTGTAGACGCGAGCAAAGCGCGTGATGAAGTTCTCAGTGCGCGCCTTCTTTTCGCTGGCATTTTCCACGAGCTCCAGGACGCGTGCGACGGTGGACTCGCCAAAGGGCTTGGTGGTGCGTACGTGGATGAGGCCCGTCATGTTGATGCAGCCGCTGATGATGTCGTCGCCGGACTTGGCGGGGCGGGGAACTGACTCGCCCGTGAGTGCGGCGGTGTCGAGCTGGGTTTCGCCCTCGACGATGACGCCGTCGATAGGCACGCGCTCGCCGGGCTTGACCACAATCACGGTGCCGACGGCGATGTCATCGGGGAAGACCTGCTCGAGCGTGCCGTCGGGTTGCTCGACGTTGGCGTAGTCGGGCGCGATGTCCATCATGGCGCTGATCGACTTGCGGCTCTTGCCCACGGCGTATGCCTGGAACAGCTCGCCGACCTGGTAGAACAGCATGACGGCGGCGCCTTCGGCCATGTGCGGGTCGGTATCGGGGAAGAGCACCATGGCAAACGCGCCGATGGTTGCGACTGCCATAAGGAAACTCTCGTCGAAGGCCTTGCCGCGGCGGATGTTGTTGAATGCCTTCTGGAGCACGTCGTAGCCGGCAATCAAAAACGGCACGAGGAACAGTGCGAAGCTGGCGTAGACGTTGCCGGGCTCCCCAAATGCGATAGTGAGGGCGCCGAGCTCGTCGAGGGCATAAACAACGGCAAAAATACCCAGTGCTAGCAGGATTCGATTTCGCTTGTGCTCAAGTGACTCTTTCTTCTTGCGCTTCTTCTTTTTCTTTGTGGGATCGGCGGCTGCCATGATTCAAACCTCCCATTTGAATGTATGAACACTCGCTCATATAATTTCGCGAGCAAAGGCCGCGGCAAGCGCGGCCTTGCGGGTCAGCGTATACGCAGACTAGAGAATGATCTCGCAGTCCGGCTCGGCGTCGGCGGTAAACTCCACGACGCGGTCGAGGACCTCGTCGAACTCGGCGTCGTCGGCCTCGAGCGTCAACTTCTGAGTCATAAAGTTGACCGAAACGGACTTGACGCCCTCGAGCTTAGCCAGCTCGTCCTGAAGCTTGCGCGCGCAGTTGGCGCAGTCGATCTCGTCGAGCTTGAACTGCTTTTTCATGGTGGGTTCCTTTCTCTGTTTTTGCGGCTTGGGTGCAGGCCGCGTTGGTACCGTGGTTGGTCGCTATTCGCAGATGTGGCTCATGCCTTGGTTGAGCATGGTGTAGACATGGTCGTCGGCAAGCGAGTAGAGGATATTGCGCCCGTCGCGTCGGAATTTAACCAGGTGCGACTGCTTGAGCGTGCGCAGCTGGTGCGACACCGCGGACTGCGAGGTCGCGGTCGCCTCGGCGATGTCGGCCACGCAGAGCTCGCGGCCCATGAGGGCGTAGAGGATCTTGATGCGCGTGGTGTCGCTGAAGACCTTGAACAGGTCGGCAAGGTCGTACAGCAGCTCCTCGTCGGGAAGGTCCTCGGGCGAGCAAGTGGTGGGGACGTCGGACACGATGGTGGTGTCGATGCCGGACTTTATTTCATCATCGTGTCCGCTCATTGCAATATCCTTTCATATGAACATGCGCTCATATAACTTACTTCCGAGTATATGAGCGCATGTTCATATGTCAATATAATTCGTGAAATATTTTGCTATCGAATGACCCTTGTGGCGGCTAAGGGCATCGGTGGGTGCGGATAAGGTCGCCGACGCCAACGTGGGTACCTTGGCGACGTGCAAAAACGGGCCGATATCCACTTGGATATCGGCCCGCATTGCGTCGCTTGAAAAGGACGCCTCGGCGTATTGCTTTTGCACAGGCGCTATGGCTCGGAAGGTATTGCTCGCGAATGGCGCCTCTGCTTGGCAATCTACTTGGCAAACAGGTTCTTGAGGTTGAACTCGGCCTGAACCGTGCGAAGCATGAGGTCGGTGTCGTCCAGGCCCAGATGCTGCTCGCTGGCGTCGGCGGCGAGGGTGCCACGGCGGCGCGCCCAGTTCTCGAGCGCGGCGGGCGCGGATTCGCGGGGGAGCGAGCGCACGTCGGCGTCCAGGCTGCGGCAGATCTGGCGCGAGTCGATGACGATAATCTTGCCGGCGCGGCGTGCCTCGGCGTAACCGTCCAGGTGGATCTTGAACCAACTGTCCTCAAAGGCGGCGTTGTGCGCCATGTACGGGTACTTCTTCATAAGCTTGAGCAGCTGCTTTTGCAGCTCTTTGTTCTCGCGGAAGGGCATTTTGCCGTCGATGTCGTCCCAGGTGATGTGGTGGATATTCGACAACGGCACATCCTCGCCGCGGTAGATATCGGGCAGGCCGCAGTAGTGTGCCTCGGCGTCGTGCGGGACGGCGTCGCTGGTGAGCTCCATGATCTCCCAGCCCACGTTGATGATGTAGCCGCGCTCGGGTGCACGGCCGGTGGTCTCGATGTCGATGCCGAGCACTGTGCCTTGGATAGGCTTGCGGGCGTACGCCACGCCGAGCGCGTCGCGGTCGCCGCGGATCTCGCGCATGACGGACGCGGCGGTGCGCTTTTGCATCTTGCCGATGGCGGCGCAGGTGTCGGCGTCGGACAGACCGCGCGAAAGCGTCGCGGGCGTCACGTTGCGCAGGCGCGCCTCGCCAATCTGGTCGCACAGGTCGCGGTTGCGGTCAGCCAGGTCGCGCACGGTGGCAAAGTCGAAGCTGGGGTCGCCCTCGGCGGTAAAGTACTCGGTTTCGAGCACCTTAAGGGCCTCTTCGCCCTTCTGGCGCTCGGACTCCATGGCGCCATGATCGCCATAGATAAACATGGGAATAAACGGCTGACGCTCGTATTCGAGTGCTTGTGAAACGTTCATATAACTGCTCCTTGGACGGGCCGCACCGCGCGGCTCGGGTTCATTGAGATGTGGCGAGATGATAGTTTACCATGGGCAACTATTGGCATCGCGCCTAGGACAACTACAATACCCTAGTTGACCGCTAGGACTTTTACAATGCTGCCGAAAGACATGAAAGGTTCCATCCGTCATGGATTTGCTGATTGATATTCTGCTCGACGCCGGTAAGGACACGCTCTCGCTGGCGCCGTTTTTGTTGGTGACATATCTGGCCCTCGAGACGCTCGAGCATGTTGCGGGCAACCGCGTTAACGGCGCCATCAAGCGTGCCGGAGCCGCCGGCCCCGTCGTTGGCTCGTTGCTGGGCATGGTGCCGCAGTGCGGCTTTTCGGCAATGGCGGCCACACTGTACGCCGGTCGTGTCGTGACCTTGGGCACGTTGGTGGCGGTGTTCCTTTCGACCTCCGATGAGATGCTGCCGCTGTTGCTCGCCGAGCAGGTGCCCGTGCAGACCATGGCGATGCTTTTGGCTTCGAAGGCACTGATCGCGCTGGTCACGGGCTTTATCGTGGACGCGGCTATCCGCGGCCTTCGTCGTAATGCCCGCGCGCATGCGGCGATTCGCCGTACCGTGCTGGGGACCGCTGCCAATCCGGCTCATGTGAACTGCGCGCACGACGACCATACCGGGGGCGACATCATTGATGAAGTGGCCGAGGCGGGCGTGAGCGCCGACCACATCCACGAGTTGTGCGAGCGCGACCATTGCGGTTGCGATGATGATGAAGATGAACACGAGCGCGACCACGGACACAGCCATGACCACGGTCACGCGGGCGAGCATGAGCACCACCACGGCCATGGGCACGACCGCGGTCGCTCCCACGAAGGTGCGCCCGTCCTGTCGATTATCCGCAGCGCGATCTCGCACACCGTGCAGGTTTCGGTTTTTATTTTCCTGGTGACGCTGATTCTAGTTGCCGTGCTCGAGACCTTCGGAGAGTCCGCGATCGAGCAGTTCCTGCGTGGCAACGAGACGCTCGCCGTCTTGGGCTCGGCACTCGTCGGCCTGATCCCCAACTGCTCGGCCAGCGTGGTCATTACGCAGCTGTACCTGGAGGGCGCGCTACAGCTGGCGCCGATGCTCGCCGGCACGCTCATTTCCGCCGGCGTGGGCTATCTTGTCCTGTTCCGCACCAACCGCAGCGCTCGTGAAAACGCCGTGTTCCTGGTCATGATGTACGTCATCGGCGCCGGCTGGGGCCTTATCCTATCCGCCTTCGGCCTCTAAGTAGGCCTAAAAAATGGGCTTCAAATAGCCATGCTCGGCGCCTGCGCAATGCGGCGACGCATGGCATTTTGAAGCCCGTTTTTTGTTGAGCCATGGATTTTGAGCGCTCACACCGCCCAAAGCAAAAAGCAGATTTCCGGACATGTCCCAAAAATCTATCTTGGTTAGTGCAGCAGCTCGGTGAGGTTGCGCTTAAAGCGGGTGCGGTCTTCGCTGGTGAAGGCTGCCGGCCCGCGGGTGCGACCGCCAGCGCGACGCACCTTCTTTTCCTCGTGACGAATAAACAGCTGCATGTCGATGGTTGCTTTGTCGTACACACGCCCGCGCACACCGATTGCGGCGGCATCGCGGCCGAGCACCATGCTCGCCAGGCCAATGTCCTGCGTCACGACCACGTCGCCCGCCTGCAGGCGTTCGACAATGGCAAAGTCGGCGCTGTCGGCGCCCACGCTCACATCGAGCGTCGTGACCCAAAAGCCGCGTCGCGCGTGCTCGGCATCACGCGGGTCGTCGCGGCGAATGTGCCGTTCCAGGTTTTGCGTGCTGTTGCCGGCGATAACAACGGCGACGCCCGCCCGCCGCGCGCAATCAATCGACTCGCGCGTGACCGGGCAGGCGTCGGCATCAATAAAGAGCGTTCGTGGCATCTAGTGCACCAGTTTGCCAAATTGAATAGCGCGAACAATCAGCGTAACGCCAAACACCAGCAGCGCGGCGCCGCTAAAGATAACGAGCATCTTGGCCGACCACAGCGGATAGATAAACACGAACATGCCGGCGATGATGGAGAGTGCGCCGCTCAGGATAGCGAGGGCGCGGTTGGACGAAAGCTCGGACTCCAGAATGGACATGACACCTTCGACAATCCAGCCAAAGCCGGCCACGATAACCACCATCGTGGTGAGCGTCGCGGTCGAGAAGGCCTGGTTGCGCAGGATTATGACGCCGCCCAAGATAATGAGCAGGTTGGAGATGATGCTCGTCACGCGCCAGCCGGTGGGCAGCAGTGGCTCGAAAACAGCGGTAAACAGCCTGATCGCGGCCGTGATCACAAAGTAGAAGCCCAAGACGGTCGTTAGGAAGACGAGGGACTTGGCGGGCGCAAACAGCAGTGCGATGCCGGCGACGAGCGCCAAGACGCCCGTGATGGCGTAAATCCAGCGGACGGCCTTGACGGCCTTGCCTGCCATGCTTTTCTCGTCAAATCCAAACTGGCTCGATTTTTGGTCATCGTTCTTAAAGATGCCCATAATGTCTCCTTTCCGTGCGGCGTAAGCCTTGATCGTTACAACCAGTATCGCCTAAAGGCGCTGGCGTATGGGTCGGGGAGGGCGAAACGTAACCCAAAGGCCCCGAATTGTTTCCGTTGTTCCCCACGTCGCGATTTTCTATTCAACAGGTGTAGAACATTGCAGCCCTGTTCGTTATTGCCTACGTTTTAGGTTAGATTTTCCTAAGAACAATTGCCCGAAATTGGGGGTCCCTATGAACGAAACAGTTCCCGCGGCGCCGTCGAGCGCGGAGTCGATGGCAAAGCAGGGTTGCGAAAAGCTCGGCTTGGACGCGTTTGATGCGTTGGTTCGCTGCGCCCGCACGTGCCGTCGCTTTGACGAGTCCATGCGCGTGCCGCGTGAGCTTTTGCTTGAGCTGGCGGAGCTGGCGCACCTGACTCCCTGTGGTGCCAATGCTCAGCGTCTGCGTTTTCATGTGGTAAGCGGTGCAGAGGACTGCGCGCGTGTATTTGACGAGCTTGCATGGGCCGGTGCGCTCAAGGATTGGCCGGGTCCCGATGAGGGCGAGCGCCCGACCGGCTACATCGCGATTCTTGCCGAGCGCGCCGTTCCGGGTAAGCCCGCCGCTCCTATTACTGAGGTCGACACGGGCATTGCCGCGCAGACGATGATGCTCGCCGCCCGCAGCGCCACGCCCGAGGTGGCTGCCTGCATGTTCAAGGCCTTTACGCCCCACGCGATCGATGCCATGGGGCTCGATAGCGACAAGTATGAGCTCAAGCTGATCATGGCGTTTGGCGTTCCGGCCGAGACGCAGGTGATCGATGCGATCGATTCCAACCCCGACGGCTCAATTAATTACTGGCGCGACGAGGCGCAGGTGCACCACGTACCCAAGCGCCCGCTTGCCGACGTACTGGTGTAGCTGAGCGTCACCGCGGTGTGATCCGGCGGTAAACCACCACAAAGGTACCTGTCCCCTTTGCGGTGGTGCGAGGGGAGGACGTGTGGCAGATTTGTATTTGGTGCGGCATGGGCAGACTGAGCTCAATGTGCAGAACATTTTGCAGGGTGGGCACGATTCGCCGCTTACGGCGCGCGGGCGCGAGCAGGCGCTGGCGACGCGCGCGGCGTTTGAGGCGCGTGGCGTGACCTTTGACCGTGTGTATTCCTCGCCGTTGGGCCGGGCGCGGCATACGGCTGAGCTAATTGCTGGTGAGGGCCGCTCGATAGAGTTGGTCGATGACCTGCGCGAGTGGCATTTGGGCTCGCTGGAGGGTACATCAAATCGCGAGATGCCGCCGCAGCCCTGGGGTGATTATCCGGTGGCCTTTGGTGGCGAGTCTGAAGGCGAGCTCCAGTCGCGCATGGTCGCGGCG
>CABUOF010000025.1 GCA_902493125.1 uncultured Collinsella sp.
TGAAGTGTCCATCCTCGCAGTATCCGGTTCTCAAGGTGCACGCTTTGCGGCTCATCCGGTTCCACCGGGCCGCGCGGCAAGGAGATATATTGCCAGACCGCCAAGCCCTGTGGGACGTCAATTCCACTCTTCACAAGTCCTACACAACATATTGCTTTCTATAGGTAATAGAAAGACTGGTGCGGATCTTCCGCACGTATCAGATGATGACCCTTTGGTTCAGGAATATATAGAGATCGGTCACCTGTAAGTGTTTATCTACCCGCGCTTTTAGCAATGTAAACCGCGCCTCAGATAAAAAGAGGGAGCGCCGCGCACAACGCGACACTCCCCTAGCGATACAAGAGAATCTATTAGGCCTCGAGAGCCTTCTTGGCGATGGTAGCCAGCTCGTTGAAGGACTCGATATCCTCGTAAGCCATCTGAGCCAGGACCTTGCGGTCGAGCTCGATGCCGGCAACCTTCAGACCGTGCATGAACTGAGAGTAAGAGATGTCGTTCAGGCGAGCAGCAGCGTTGATACGGGTGATCCAGAGAGAACGGATCTCGCGCTTCTTGTTGCGGCGATCACGATACTGATACTGCAGGGAGTGCTGGACCTGCTCTTTAGCATGCTTGTAAGTACGCGAAGCGGCACCGTAGTAACCCTTCGCACGGTGCATAACGGTACGGCGCTTCTTCTTGGCGGCAACAGCGCGCTTAATACGTGCCATGTTCTATCAACTCCTAGACGGTAAAACGAAAAACGGGAACGCGAACTTAGGCGAGACGCGACTTGATGACCTTGCGGTCGGCAGCGGCGATCTCGGTCTCCTGACGGAAGCCACGCTTACGCTTGGTGGACTTCTTGCTCAGGATGTGGCTCTTGAAAGCCTTGGCGCGCATAAGCTTGCCGGTACCAGTCTTGCGGAAACGCTTCTTGGTGCCGCTGTGGGACTTCATCTTAGGCATGAAATACTCCTTAATCGGTTACAGAACACTAGTTACTTGGTATCGCTTGCCGCTTTATCCTCATCGAAGGCGCCCTTAATCGGGGCGAGCAGCATAAGCATGTTACGGCCTTCCATCTTAGGCTTGGACTCGACCGTAGCGTAAGGCTTGAGATCCTCGGCGAGGCGCTCGAGAACGTTAAGGCCCTGCTCCGGGTGAGCCATCTCACGGCCGCGGAACATGATGGTGATCTTAACGCGTGCGCCCTTCTTGAGGAAACGCAGAACGTGGCCCTTCTTGGTCTCGTAGTCGCCAACGTCGATCTTGGGTCGGAACTTCATTTCCTTGACCTCGACCTTGGACTGGTTCTTACGAGCAGCCTTGGCCTTCATGGCCTGCTGGTACTTGAACTTACCGTAGTCCATGACCTTGCAGACCGGCGGCTCCGCGTTGGGAGCGATCTCGACCAGGTCGAGACCCTGATCGTCGGCGACGCGCTGGGCATCGCGGATGGCGAACAGGCCGAGCTGAGAGCCATCGACGCCAATCAAACGGCACGAAGATGCAGTGATCTCGTCGTTGATGCGGGTGTCATCAGACTTAGCTATTTTCCCTACCTCCATTCATAAAAAAATAACCCGGCGCTTCTCAGCAACCAGGTCGTACACATAGACTTCCTCGATTTGAGGAAGGTAATCTAAGTTGTATGACCAGTCAGCTGCTCATTGGCGCCAAAAGGTGGGAACCCTCGGGTTCCTCTTTAGGGCATTGCGGAAACAACGCCTTGCGAATAATAACACGTACAGCGCGTTATCACATTACGTACACGAAAAAGGGGGCCGCAACCCCCTTGAAGCGCAGGTGCATGTATGGTGCCCGAGGCGAGACTCGAAGGGACTTCGCTTCGCGAAGCCCCGGGCTTCGGGCGCATGGCGCCCTCGCCACGCTCCGCTACAAACAGGCCACAGGCCTGTTTGCTTAACGCTCCGCGCGCTCACGCGAGTTCGGCACGAAAAAGGGGGCCTTGACCCCCTTGAACGCTCACTTGCGTGTATGGTGCCCGAGGCGAGACTCGAACTCGCACGTTGTTGCCAACGGTGGATTTTGAGTCCACTGCGTCTGCCAATTCCGCCACTCGGGCACGCAATGCGTGAGTTAGTTTATCACAGCTTTCTGTTGATTAGTCCGAAAATGGAACTTCGAGCATTTCGATGAGTTCGACCGTGCGTAGCATCTCGCGCTGACGGCATCCGCGACCGTCGACCGAAGCCTCACCCATCTGGTTATCGTAAGGGTCCTCGCGCATGCCGCCGAAAGCAGGCTCAAACTCTGCCTGGAATCGATTGTTGGCCACCATACGCCATGGGTCGAGATTGCCAAAGTAGTGACGGCGGCGCCACTCCTCCCCCATCCTGTGAGCAGAAGATCCAAATGACACGTCGGCGTTGAGCCAACCGGTCTGCGGCGTATAGAACTCTGCCCAGTCGTGCGACCCCACCGAATCGGGCGCAACGTACAGGCCGCTCTGCCAACGGGCAGGCACGCCCGCGATACGGCACATGGTGATAAACGTGAGCGCCATAACGCCGCAATCGCCGCGGAGCGAATGCGCGCAGTCATCGGCAATAGATCCCAAAAGCAAGTACGGCGGCTGATAGCGATAGTCGATATGCTGCGTCAGATAATCATAGATAGCACGAGCGCGATCGAGCGGATCCTCGAGTCCGTCAACAACACCGGCCGTCAGCTGCTGCAGATACGGCGTGAATGCAATGTGCGGACGGTCCTCGGAAATATCCTCGGGCAGCGGCGCGTCCATACGCGGATGAACCGGAAGTGTGCCACCGTAGACATCACAATAAGCAGCATCGATGTGATAACGATAAGTCACCGAGAATGAGCGCTCACTCGAAGAAGACCACGAGGCGGTACGCGCCGAAGCGTTCGCGGGAGCAACAGCACCCTCCGGCGTCATGTCGAGAATCTCGACCCGAGACTGCTGACGGCAGGCAGCCGCGACGGGAAGCCAAGCGCAAACGGTATCCCCCTCCAGAGCGCCGGGGACAGACACGGACGCTTTAAGCGTAATGACGCGAGCCAATCCGTTTTGTGACTCCATCTCCTTGAGCATCTCGTCGCGCAGTGCTATTCCGTCCGTAGAATCGGGACGCATGCCGGGGACCTCTTTGGGATATACGCGAAGCGAATCGAGGAAGTTGTCGAGAACGAACAGCTCGCCATCGATAAAGCGCCAGTCAATACGCTTACGGTCAATCAGATCGTCAAACTGCTCCTCGGTAAACTCAGGCCACTCCTCGCGAATCATCGCAATAGCTCGATCGCGCGACACCGAAAAATGAAGCGGCGTCTCAAGCATGCGATACCGCTCGGCACGAACGCAGGCAGCAAGCGAGGGATCGGGATCTTGGGCAAGTAGGCGGTCGCAAGCCTCAATAGCCTGCGAAAGATACCCCGCGTCCTTTAAACGCAGAATCTCGGGTGGCAAGCCAACATCTAGAAAACGGAAGTCATCATTGCAAACATCAACAGAGCAACCAACAGGACCCTCGTCAATAACCTTCCCATCCGAAGGCAGCACATTAATAACAGCCATACCAAACTCCAAGTCATTAGAACTCTTGAAGTCCATTGTAGCGAGATAAAAAGAAAGCCCCAATAAAGGAACCCTCAACACCGATAAACGGTACCTATAAAAAATGAATTCAGCCCAGTAACCCTGTGGCGAGTTAACGAAGGAGGCCCCGTTCACCCGAAGCTTTTCCCATTGCGCGACTTCTGGCAAAGCCAGGTGAGCGCAAGGGAAAAGCGTAGGGTGAACGGGGCCTCCGACGGGAAAGTTAAACCGCTACTTACGCCTTGTTGACGGAGCCAAACTCCTCCATGAGCTCCTTGGTGCGGGCAACGATGTTGTCGCGACCAGGCTTGAGGAGCTTGCGGGGGTCAAAGCCCTTGCCCTGCTGATCCTTGCCAGCCTCGATATACTCGCGAACGCCCTTGGCGAAGACGAGCTGCAGATCGGTGTTGACGTTGATCTTGGAGATACCCAGGGAGATGGCCTTCTTGATCTGATCCTCGGGGATGCCGGTACCACCGTGCAGAACGAGGGGCAGGTCGCCGGTCTGAGCCTTGATCTCGCCCAGACGCTCGAAGGAAAGGCCAGCCCAGTCGGCGGGATACACGCCGTGGATGTTGCCGATACCGCAGGCGAGGAAGTCGACGCCCAGGTCAGCAATCTGCTTGCACTCAGCGGGGTCAGCGAGCTCGCCGTTGGAGGTCACGCCGTCCTCGGTGCCGCCGATGCCGCCGACCTCGGCCTCGATGGACATGCCCTTGGAGTGGGCAAGCTCAACGAGCTCCTTGGTGCGGTCGAGGTTAAGCTGGAAGGTCTCCTCGTGAGAGCCGTCATACATGATGGACGTGAAGCCGGCCTCGATGCACTTGAAGCAGTCCTCGTAAGAACCGTGATCGAGGTGAAGGGCGACGGGGACGGTAACGCCCGTGGCCTCGACGGCAGCCTTGACCATGTCGGCGCAGACCTTGAAACCGCCCATCCACTTAGCGGCACCAGCGGTGCACTGAAGGATCAGCGGAGACTTGGCCTCCTCGGCGGCCTGGAGAATAGCCAGGGTCCACTCAAGGTTGTTGGTGTTGAAGGCAC
The DNA here is from genome assembly GCA_902493125.1 of uncultured Collinsella sp. Taxonomy (GTDB): domain Bacteria; phylum Actinomycetota; class Coriobacteriia; order Coriobacteriales; family Coriobacteriaceae; genus Collinsella. Next base: position 4,610 of record CABUOF010000025.1, read on the forward strand.
CGAGAGCGTACTTGCCGGCCTCGGCCTTCTTGAGCATGTCTGCTGCGTTGACGAGCATAAAAGAAACCTCCTGTAAGGTTGCTCCGATAACGCCTGAGATTTTACCACGACATACCCGAGCATAAACGTTCGTTTGTTCACGAATACCATCCGATTGGACAATTTTTGACCGTTTGCCCCACAGAATCGACCCACTGGGGAAAATAGCTTGACGATTGAGCGGTCTTCGTGGTTCGAAAGACGGCTTCGAGCCTACATCTGCATAAACGGATTCTGCATAAGTTCGCGCGCCATCGTGGTCGAATCGCCATGGCCCGTCAAGCAAACGGTATCGGGCGGAAGCGTCTTGGCAAGTTTGGAGAGCGAGCGCATAATCGCCGCCTCGTCACCGCCGGAAAGATCGGTACGACCGTGGCTGCCCGGGAAAAGCGTGTCGCCCACAAAGGCGATGTTCCCCTGCTCGGTCGCGGCGAACAGGACGATGCCGCCCGGCGTATGCCCCGGCGTCTCGATCACCTGCAGGCAGATATCGCCCAATTCAATCGTATCGCCCTCGGCAAGCAGCCGCGTCGGCTCGCCCGGATCGGGCGTCTCAATACCCCACATGGCGCGCTGCTCCTCGATATTTGCGCGAGGCACCGTCACGTCCTTAGCGCACAACTCATATAGTGCGCTGTCGCCAACGACAGCTCGAACCCCGGCGACCCCGCCAACATGGTCGGCATGACCGTGCGTGCAGACAGAGCCGAGTACGCGCACCTCGGGATGCGCGGTGCGGATATGCTCCACAAGACGCTCGCCCTCCCACGCCGGATCGACGATTAAGCACTCGTCATTCGAAATCACGACGTAACTGTTGGTCTGAATGGGGCCGTTGACGAGCGCCTCAATCGAAGCCGAGCCTCGGGGTGTCAGGTCCAAAGTCATATCGCCCATGCGCATACTCTCCTTCTAAAATACGTTCGAGGCACCAAACGATGCCTCGAACGTAACCAATATCTATGATGCTGAGAGGCTCTCGCACCTACACACGGCGCTTGAGCTGAGCTCCGCCTTCGCCGGGCATAAGACGGCGCGCGTCATAGACCGAGTCAACACTGCTGATGGAAGCCAGCAGCGGATCAAGACCGCTCGCGTCCGAGATCTCGACCATAAAGCGCAGGGTCGCAATACCCTCGCGGTTGGTCGAGGTGGCAGCGGAAAGGATATTGCCACCCGCATCGCCAATGGCAATGGTGACGTCCTTGAGCAGGCCCATGCGATCCAGGCACTCGACCACGATCTCGACTTGGAAGAGGGTGTCGGCAGCGCCGTCCCACTCCACATCGATCATGCGCTCGGGATGTTCCATAAGACCCTTGACGTTAGGGCAGTTGGCGCGATGCACCGAAACGCCACGACCGCGCGTGATGAAGCCGACGATGTCGTCGCCCGTCACGGGGTTGCAGCAATGAGCCAGACGGACCAGCAGGCCGCTGTTGCTCTCGCCCTTGACGATAATGCCGTTACTGGCGCTCTTGCCGCGCTTTTGCGGCTTGCGGTTGGAGCCGCGAGCGGGCTGCTTCACGACCTCGGCGATAGCCTCGGCCTTGGTGAGCTGTTCCTCGGGCTTGGGGTCCAAGATTTGCTCGACCTTATTGCCCACAGCGCGCGGGGCAACCTTGCCGGCGCCGACGGCGGCAAACAGGTCCTCGAGCTGCTTGAAGTTAAACTGCTCCGCCACGGCGTTGAGTGCACGCGTTGAACGCGGCGTAGAAATGCCATAGCCACGCTTACGCAGGTCCTTGGCCAGCATATCGCGACCGGCGGCAGCGTCGTCGTCCTTGGTCGCAGCGGCAAAATAGCGGCGGATCTTTGACTTGGCGGAAGGTGTCTTAACGATCTTGAGCCAATCGCGCGACGGCTTGGAACTCTTGTTAGTCAGGATTTCAACGCGGTCGCCCGTCTTGATCTCGTGCGTGAGCGGAGCCACCGCACCGTTGATTTTGGCGCCGACGCAGTGGTTTCCCACCTCGGTGTGAACGGCATAGGCAAAGTCGAGCGGCGTGGAGCCGGCACGAAGCGCCATGACCTCGCCTTTGGGCGTGAAGACAAAGATCTCCTGATCGAACAGATCGACCTTCAGCGAGTGCAGGTATTCCTTGGCATCGGTAATCTCGTCGGAAGCCGCCCAATCGAGCGAATGCTTGAGCCAGTTGATCTGGTCGTCCAAACGTTGAGCGTCATTGGTCTTGGAAGCAGACGATCCGCCCGACTTCTTATATAGCCAGTGGGCGGCAATGCCGTACTCGGCCTGCTCATGCATCTCGTAGGTTCGAATCTGAATCTCGAGCGGACGAGCCGTAGGGCCGATGACCGTCGTGTGGAGCGACTGGTAGTTATTGACCTTGGGCATGGCGATATAGTCTTTAAAGCGACCAGGCATGGGGTGCCACAGCGTATGCACCGCACCGAGCGTGGAGTAGCAATCGCGCACCGAATGGGTAATTACGCGCAGCGCCACCAGGTCGTAGATCTCGGAGAACTCCTTGCCCTTGCGCTTCATCTTTTGGTAGATGGACCAATAGTGCTTGGAGCGGCCGTTGATCTGGAAGTCCTCCAGACCAATGCGGTTGAGCTCATCGGTAAGCGTCTTGATGGTCTCGGCAAGGTAGCGTTCGCGGACCTCGCGCGACTCAGCTACCATACGCGCGATGCGCTGGTAGGCATCGGGCTCCAGGTAGAAGAAGGACAGGTCCTCGAGCTCCCACTTAATAGAGCTCATGCCCAGGCGGTCGGCCAAAGGCGCGTACCCGTCCATGGTCTCGCGAGCCTTAAACAGGCGACGATCCTCGCGCAGGGCTGCCAGCGTTCGCATGTTGTGCAGACGATCGGCAAGTTTAACGATGATGACGCGGATGTCCTTGGACATGGCGAGGAACATCTTGCGCAGCGTGAGCGCCTGCTTCTCGTCCATGCTGTCGACTTCGATGTTGGTGAGCTTGGTCACGCCATCGACGAGCTCGGCCACCGTATCGCCAAACAGGCCGGAAACATCGGCGAGCGAGGTCTCGGTATCCTCGACGGTATCGTGCAGCAGCGCGGCACACACCACATCGCAGTCCATCTTGAGATCGGCCAAAATGATGGCAACCTCGACGGGATGGTTAATGTACATCTCGCCCGAGCGGCGCTTTTGGTTGCAGTGCTTCTCGGCGGCAAAGCAGTAGGCCTGCTCAACCTTAGAAAAGTCGTCCTCATTCATATATTTGAGGCACAGGCGCTCCAGCTTGTCGTAGCTGTCCGCCATAATCTCGGGCGGCAGCTCATCGGCATGCTTATAGTGCTCCATCTCCGAAAACGGCTGGAGGGTGGAATCATGGGCGGTACGGGCTGCGGCATCCATCGAGGTCCCCTTCCCCTAGGCCCGCGGTACGATCGGGCGGTTAACTTTGGCTAGCATATCAGAAGCGCACGAATCGAGCGCCCAGCTCCGGAAAGCCGAAAACTCCATGCGCGAGCGCAAGCCCTCCAAATAGCGAATTGACCTGCTCAATTGCACGCGGCCGGGGTTTTCGGCCATCGCGATGCGACGAGTGTCGTCAAACCCCGAAACTCGACAGAAACCAAGCTCTTCGAAGATTCCCAGGCCGCTTTCCACCGAACGCTCGTCGACCGGCGTGCGAGCATCGATGGCAAGGCACATCTGCGCGATGTCGATATCGCTCGCGCTAAAGGAATCGTCCCCGGTCTTGCCGCGGTTGGAGCGCCACATGGTCTGCAGCGCGCGATAGAGCGTGACGAGCTCGTCGCGCTCGGGCGCATAGCAGTCGAGTAGGCGCTCGTTAATACGGGCGTCACGCGACGAATAGAGTAGATGGATCACGGCGGGTTGGCCATCGCGACCGGCGCGGCCGCTCATCTGGTTAAACTCAATGCCGCCAAACGGCATGTGATAGAGCACGACATGGCGAATATCGGGAAGGTTGACGCCCTCGCCAAAGGCGGATGTCGAGACGATGCAGCTGAGGCTGCCGTCTCGAAACGCCTCCTCTACGCGATGGCGGTCGGTGCGCGTAAGGCCAGCGTTATAGAACGCGATACGGGTCGCACAGTCGGGAACGCGTTTGCGTAGTGTCTTGGCGAGCGCCACGGACTGGTCACGCGAATTGACGTAAATGACGGTCTTCTCCCCCGTCGCCACGATCGACACCAAACGGTTCTCGCGGCTCGCAAGGTCGCGGTCGTCCTCGAGCTGCAGGTTCTCGCGCACCGTCTCGTCGACCACCGTGCGAGTGATTGGCAACATGCGGGCAAGCTCGGCCACGACCGGAGCCGTCGCGGTGGCCGTCGCAGCCATAACGACCGGGTCGCCCAGGGCTTTGAGGATATCGGGCATGTCAAGATAGGCGCTACGGTCGCCGCCCTTGGCAAGGCCGGCGTGGTGCGCCTCATCGATAACGACAAAGCCGATGCGGCCCGAACGCGCGAAACGGTCACGGTGGATAGACAGGAACTCGGGCGTCGTGAGCACGATACCGGTGCGGCCCGAAGCTAGGCCGGCGAACACGTCATCGCGTGCGGCCTCCACGGTCTCGCCGGTCAGCACGCCAACGCCAATGCCAAGCGCTGCCATCGTCGACGAGAGGTGATAGGCCTGGTCGGCAACGAGCGCACGCAGCGGATAGACAAAGATGCTCGCACGCCCGCGAAGGACCGCCTCGCGCGCGGCATGCACATGGAAGATGAGCGACTTGCCGCGCCCCGTTCCCATAACGGCCAGAACACTCTGGTGATCGGCCAGGGCATCGAGCGCCTCGACCTGCGCGCGGTGCGGCTGGTTCGAGCCGATAAAGCTATGGATAAGCGAGCGCGTCAGCTCGGTATAAGAAAGCTGGGCGAGCGTCTCGCGTTTACGCGACTCCAGGCGCAGGCCGGAATCCGCCGGCTGCACGCCACGACGAAGCTCGCATGCCGGATCGTCGACGCTGGGCAGCGTGGTATCGCGAACCAGAACATCCTTGATCATGAGCTTGGGCTTCACACGCCCCTGCCAATGCTCGGCAACGGCCTCGAACACCAAGTCGACAGCGCTATCGCAGTTGATGAGCTTATCGATTTGCGGCACGCGGAACATAATGGCCGGCACGCTCGCGGCGCCATCGGTCGCCACAAAGCGCATGTGCTCGCCGGTTTTGCCCACCACGGCGCGATCGCACATCGTCACGCCCTCGGCGGCCAGCAGCGGCACCTTGTTGCCCTGGCCAAACGGCTCAAGACGGGAAATCTGCTCTATAGTCTCGATATTCAGCTCGGAAAGGTCGACCGTGGCGGCAACCTCGTCGATGTCTTCAAAGTCCTCGGCGGGAATCTCCGATAGCACGGCGGAAAGGCGACGACGGAATTCATCGAGCTTGGATGCCTCGATGGTCACTCCCACCGCACCGGCATGTCCGCCGCGACGAATCAGCAGGTCGGAACAGCGCTCGACGGCGTCAAACAGGTTAACTTTGCCCACCGAGCGACCAGAGCCGCGCGCGATACCGTCCTCGATCGAGAACAGCAGCGCCGGCACGTGATAGCGGTTGGTCAGACGGCTTGCCACGATGCCCTTGACACCCTCGTGCCAGCCTTCACCGCCCACGACGATCGCGCGTCCGCCGTCATAGGTCTCCTCGACCTTTGCCATGGCATCGCGCGTGAGCTCCGCCTCGATCTCACGGCGCTGGCGGTTGATTTCCTCGAGCTCAGCCGCCAGCGCGCTTGCTTCGATGGGATTGCGGGCAAGCAGCAGGTCGAGCGCCAGCTTGGGATCGGCCATGCGACCGGCAGCGTTTAAGCGGGGAATGAGCGAGAATGACAGGCCATCCGCCGTAATGCTCGAAAGGTCCGCCTTGGCGAGCGCGGCAAGCGCGATATAGCCGGGGCGAGCGGTTACGCGCATCTGCTGGATGCCCTCGGCAACCAGCGCGCGGTTCTCGGGCGTGAGCGGCATCATGTCGGACACGGTGCCCAGCGCCGCGACCTCGATTAGCGAACGCCAATACGACGGCTTGCCCAGGCGCTCACCCAGGACTTGCACCAGCTTGAGCGCCACACCAGCACCGGCAAGCTCGCGCGAGGGGCCCTCGTCTTCGAGCTTGGGGTCGGTCAGGGGCACACCCTGCGGCACCTGGTCGGAGGGCTCGTGATGGTCCGTGACCACCAAATCGATCCCCAGGCTCTCCAGATAGGAAACCTCTTCCTTGGCGGCAATGCCGTTATCGACGGTCACGATCAGCTGGGGGCGAGCGAGCTCGTTAACGCGGTCGAGTGCCGCGCGCGAAAGACCGTAGCCCTCATCAAAGCGATGCGGAATAAACGGCGTGACATCGGCGCCAAACGTGCGCAGCGCCTCGGTCAACAGGCAGGTCGACGTAATGCCGTCAACGTCAAAATCGCCAAAGACTGCAATGTGCTCGTGGTTGCGAATAGCACGCTCGACGCGGTCGGCAACGACCGACATGCCCGGGATAATGAGTGGGTCGGCCCAGTCGCGATCGAGCGAAGGCGTCAAAAACAATTGGCCCTCTTTGATGGAGCCGATGCCGTGCGCGACCATAATGCGCGCCACCAGTCCGGGAATGCCCAGACCAGCCGAAAGCTCCTTTTCGAGCCCGGGGTTTTGCTGAGCGACCGCCCAGCGATGCGTCGTCTTAAGCGATGACATAGGCGCCCACCCCCGATAGGGGCAGGTCGCCGCGATACCTCTCACGGTTCATAGCGATGAGTCCTCTGTGTATGCCCGCTTCGGCAGGCAGATCTGTTGAACGGATTTATTATACCGTGCAGCGCGGACGCAAAACGCCGCGGTGCGCCGCGGTTTCGGCAAACGATGGCGGTAATGGCCTCGAAATAATCGAGCGTTTCAACCGCACGGACGCATACGAGCGTCTAGCATATCCATACAAACGAGTTCGCGGATAAAGGGAGTCACGGGACATATGAAGCAATGGGCTGGACTGGGAAAGTTCCTCGCGGGGCATATGCAGATCATCGTTCCGATTTGTGTGGCGCTCGGCGTGCTCTTTCCCCAGCAGATCGGCGTGCTCAAGCCCATTGTTCCCGCCCTCTTCGCCTTTATGACGTTTCAGGGCGCGCTCAGCAACACCTTTCACCAGGTAGCCGAGGTGTTCCACCGTCCGCTACACCTGATTCTGGCGCTGCTGGTCTCGGCAGTGCTTATTCCCATCGCGGCGTATGCCATAGGGTCACTCTTCTTTGGTTCCAACCCCAACCTTGTCTGCGGCATCGTGCTCGAGTACAGCGTACCCGTGGCAGTCACTGCCTTTATGTGGATCAGCATGTTCGGCGGCAACGGCCCGCTCGCGCTCACCATCATCCTGACGTCCTCGGTCATCTCACCTGTGACGATTCCTCTTACGCTCAAGCTCCTGCTGGGCGCCACCGTCTCGATCGACGTGCCGAGCATGATGCAGAATATGGCCTTTATGATCGCCATACCCGCCGTGCTCGGTATCGTCATTAACGAACTCACGCGCGGCTGGGGTCATGAGAAACTCTCCCCCGCGCTTTCGCCCGCCTGCAAGTTCATGATGATGGGCGTCATCGCGTCCAACTCCACCGCCATAAGCGAGTACGTGCTGCACATGAACATGGTACGCCTGGAAGTCGCCCTCTTTATTCTGGTGTTCGCCATCAGCGGTTTTGTCGTGGGCATTCTGGTCGCCCGCGCGCTGCATCTGCCATATAGCGAAACGACCACCATGTGCTTTACCTGCGGCATGCGCAATATCTCTTCGGGCGCCGTCATCGCCACGCAATACTTTCCGGGCGAAGTTGTGTTTCCCGTCATGTGTGGAACGTTGTTTCAGCAGGTGCTCGCCTCGCTTATCGGGCAATTCTTTGAGCGTCTGACCGGCGAGGAGCGCGCCGCCCAGCGCAAGCGCGTCGAGGCCGGCCGCGATGCAATGGCGCGCTAAACCGTCCGCAGTGTGCGGGCGCTCACTTTACGATGTGAGCGCCTCCAGATGTGCGCGGAGTCGCTCCGCATCGACATCGAGCGTGGTCTCAGCATTGACCTGGGCCAAACGATAGCCGACAAAGTAGGGCGAAACCACCCAACGCGGCAGCGCTTTGGCAATGGTCCGGTCGCTCATGTGATAGAAGAACAGGTTGTACGACTCTGCACGACCGCCATGGTGCTCGTGCAAGATATAGCGCAGAGCTACCTGGATTGCATCGGCGAAGAGATTCGCCTCGGCTTGGTCTCTCGTGTCATCGCTGGCGGCGATTCCCTGCGGGGCTGAAACGTTGATCTCAAAGAACCCCATGATCGGTTCGGTTGAGATATTGACCGAGATCCTCCCCTGTTGCCAGACATTGATGCCTTCGAAATTGGCAGAAGTCAGCGAAGTGTAGCCGTCTTCCTGCTCCAAACCCACAATCTGCATGTGCGGATGCACGAGACTACCGCCCGAGAGCGGACCCTTGTTCTTGTACATGAGCACGCTTCGATACTGCTGTGAATCGATCATCTGCTGCCAACAACCCAGGGCAAACCGCATCACATGGTGGAGTTCATCCGGCTCGTAGGTCACCAGGTCGGCATCGTGATCGGCCGACTCGATCAGCACGGTTTGACGGGTGGCGCGCAGGGTCTTGAACTTATTCTCGAGCCAAATGCAATCGCCATCACGGCGAATGATGTCGGTGAGCCCTTCTGTATCGCAAAAAGGGCACGCGGTGCCAGGGCGACGATTATCGTCGGGCTTACCGCTCGCCTGCTGAACGTCAAATACCAGCGCCACGGGTTATACCTCCAGCGGCACGATCTTGGTGCCATGGAGCTCGGAGACGCCTAGCGCCGCCGCGACCGCGTCGCGATTTGCCGTAGTGATGCCGCCGCCGGGAAGGATGGTCAAACGATCGCCCGCATACTCGATTAAACGAGCCAGGTAATCGAAATTATCCTCGATCGACGTACCGGCAGCGCCGCCATGCGTGAGGATGCGCGTAACGCCGCAGTCGGCAAGTGTATCAATCGCATCGAGCTGAGCCTCGGGCGAGAGCTGGTCAAATGACATGTGGAAGGTGATGTCGATGGGATCACGCTTACATTCCTCGGTCGCGCAGCCCGCAGCCATCACGAGGGCGCCAAGCGTAAGTTCGTCGAGCGCCCATCCGCCAGCGCAGGGTTTGCAGCAGCCAAAGACCAAGCCGTCAACGCCCGCACTCACGGCAAGGCCCAAGTCCATCTCCATCATGCGCAGCTCATCCTGGTTGTAGTGAAAGTCGCCGCCACGCGGACGGATCATGCACATCACCCGTGCATCGTGTTCGTGGGCATAGTTGGTCGTAGCGCTGATAACGCCGGCCGAGGGCGTGGTACCACCGACGGCAAGGTTATCGCACAGCTCGATGCGCCTTGCACCGGCATCGATAGCCGCCGGCACCCGCTCAAAGTTCTCGGCACAAAACTCGTACAGCATAGATAGACCCCCAAAGACAGCAGATGTTTTCCGACGGGCATTGTCACACATCCCCATGAAGTTGCGGTGGAATAGGGACTGTTTTGGCCTCTTAGACTCCCATTTAGTCCCTATTCCACCGCAACTTAAAAGGGGGCGCTGACCGGGTTGGTCAGCGCCCCCTTTGTTGAATGGATTAACCGCCCAGATAGGCTTTGCGGACGTTGTCGTCATGCAGGAGCTCTTGGCCCGTGCCGGTCATGGTGATCTTGCCGGTCTCGAGCACGTAGCCGCGCGTGGCGATCGAGAGCGCCATCTGCGCGTTCTGCTCGACCAGAAGCACCGTGGTGCCGGCCTTGTGCAGGTCCTCGACAATCTGGAAGATCTGCTCAATCAGAATCGGCGCCAGGCCCATGGAAGGCTCATCGAGCATGAGCAGCTTGGGGTTGCTCATAAGGGCGCGGCCCATAACGAGCATCTGCTGCTCGCCGCCCGAAAGGGTGCCGGCCACTTGACGACGGCGCTCCTTCAGGCGCGGGAACTGCTCGTAGACGCGCTCAAGGCCCGGAGCAACCGTGGACTTGGGCTGCGTGTAGGCGCCCATCTCCAGGTTCTCCTCGACCGTCATCTGCAAAAAGGCGCGACGGCCCTCGGGCACCTGTGCCAGGCCCTTGCCCACCAGCTTGTCGGCAGGCGTATGGGTAATGTCCTCGCCCATAAACTTGATGGAGCCGGTCTTGGAGCGCAGCAGGCCCGAGACGGTCTTGAGCGTCGTGGACTTGCCGGCACCGTTCGCACCGATCAGAGCAACGATCTCGCCCTCGTTGACGTTAAAGGAGATGTCCTTGATGGCGTGGATGGCACCGTACCAGACGTTGATGTTGTAGACGGAAAGCATCGGCTCTGCCATTTAGTTCTCCCCCTTATCCTGCTTGCCCAGATACGCCTCGATAACAGCGTCGTTGTTCTGGATTTCCTCGGCCGTGCCCTTGGCGATGACCTTACCAAAGTTGAGCACGCAGATACCCTCGCAAATATTCATGACGAGCGACATGTCGTGCTCGATAAGCATGATGGCAATGCCAAAGGTGTCGCGAATCTTGACGATGTTCTCCATGAGTTCCGCGGTCTCGGACGGGTTCATGCCGGCGGCAGGCTCGTCGAGCAGCAGCAGCTTGGGGTTGGTGGCAAGCGCGCGGACGATCTCCAGACGACGCTGGGCGCCGTAAGGCAGCGATCCGGCCTGCTCGTTTGCCAGGTGCTCCATATCAAAGATGGACAGCAGCTCCATGGCGCGCTCGTGAGCAGCCTTCTCGTGCTTCCAATACGTCGGCAGGCGCAGCACGCCCTCAAAGCCGGAGTAGCGCTCCTGGTTGTGCAGGCCGACCTTAACGTTATCCTCCACCGTCATGGTGTTGAACAGGCGGATGTTCTGGAAGGTACGAGCGATACCCATACGGTTGACCTGATAGACCGACTTGCCCGAGGTGTCCTCGCCGTCGAGCAGGATGGTACCGTGCGTGGGCTGATACACCTTGGTGAGCAGGTTGAAGACCGTGGTCTTGCCGGCACCGTTGGGGCCGATCAGACCGGCGATCTCGGTCTTGCCGATAGTCAAGCTAAAGTCGTCGACTGCCTTAAGGCCACCGAACTCAATGCCCAGGTGGATGCACTCGAGTGCCGGGCGCTCGCCCAGGTCTCGATCGGGAACGATGGCGCCAGAAGGATACGGGACCATCTTGCCCTTGTTGAACTCAAATTTATTGGGCATCGGCTGCCACCTCCTTCTTGGAAGCAAAGCGGTCCTTGACGCGACCGAAGAACGCCTTGAGCTGCGGGTTGTTGGTAAAGATCATGACCAGGATCAGCACAATGGCGTAGATGAGCATGCGGTAGTCCGAGAACTGACGGAGCAGCTCGGGAAGCACCGTGAGCAACGCCGCCGCGATGACGGAACCGCGCATGTTACCCAGGCCGCCCAGGACCACGAACACCAGAATAAGGATCGACGTGTTGAAGTCGAACTTGGTGGCGGAGAGCTGCGAGAAGTTACCGCCGAAGAGGGCTCCGGCAGCACCGGCGAGGGCAGCGGAAACCACGAAGGCGATCATGCGGTACTCGGTGACGGAGATGCCTACGGACTCGGCTGCAATCTTGTTATCGCGCACGGCCATGATGGCACGGCCGGTACGGCTGCGAACCAGGTTGAGCACGATCACGAGTGCGACCATGACCAGGATGGCACCGGCGAGGAAGGTCGAGTACGTCGACACGCCCGAGGCGCCCTGGGCGCCCTTGATGATGGCGGTGCCGTCCTCGAGCAGGTGCAGGTCGTCGATCGTAGAGTTGCCCGTGATGTTAAAGATCACGTGCAGGCCGCGGGAGTCGACGCCCACAATGAGGCAGGTGACGATCTCTTTGATGATCTCGCCAAAGGCCAGCGTCACGATGGCCAGATAGTCGCCGCTCAGGCGAAGGACCGGGATGCCGATCAAGAAGCCCAGGATGGCAGCGGCGATGGCGCCGACCACGATGCTGATGATAAGGCGCATCGGATCGGACGGGACGGCGCTCTCCAGCGCGACCGCGGTAACGATGCCCGTATAGGCACCGACACTCATAAAGCCCGCGTGGCCCAGCGACAAGTCACCCGCGATGCCGACGACGAGGTTAAGGGAAATGGCCATAACAATGTAGGCCGTGATGGGGACCAGCTGACCGGCGATCATGCGCGGGATCATGTGGTTAGACTGCATAAAGAACACGATGGCAAATGCCACGATGCACATGGCATACGTAACAAAGTCGTGACGCGTCTGCTTGTCTTTAAGAAACTTCATAACGCTCACCTACACCTTCTCGGGGACGTACTTGCCCAAGAGGCCGGCAGGCTTGACGAGCAGGACGATAATCAAAACACCAAAGACGATGGAGTTGGCAAGGCTCGTGGAAATGTAAGCCTGCGCCATCGCCTCGATGATGCCGATGAGAATGCCACCGACAAAGGCACCGGGGATGGAGCCGATGCCGCCGAAAACGGCAGCGTCGAAGGCCTTGATGCCAGGCATGGCGCCCGTGGTGGGCTGCAGGACCGGCGAGTAGGAGCACAGGAGCACACCGGCGATGGCGGCAAGGGCGGAGCCGATGGCAAACGTCATCGAAATAGTGCGGTTGACGTTGATGCCCATGAGCTGAGCGGCGGCTTTGTCCTCGGACACGGCGCGCATGGCTTTGCCCATCTTGGTCTTACCTGTAAAGAACATCAGGCCGGCCATGATAACCAGGCAGGCGACGATGGTGACGAGCGAGACGGCGCTTACGTTGAACTTGGCCAAGAACTCCGGTACCTGGAAGGTGACGAGCGAAGTGAAGTTCTTGGGCGTGGCGCCCCACAGAAGCTGCGCGGCGTTCTGCAGGAAGTAAGACACGCCGATGGCCGTGATCAGAACGGCCAGAGGGCCTGCTTGGCGCAGCGGCTTATAGGCCAGACCCTCGATGAGAACACCGAGAACCGTGCAGACCACACAAGAGAGAACTACAGATGCCCAGCCCGGGAGGCCGAGATACGACGTGGCACAGAACGAGACATAGGCACCGACCATGATGACGTCGCCGTGAGCGAAGTTGAGCATCTTGGCGATACCGTAGACCATGGTGTAGCCCAACGCGATGATGGCGTAGACGCTGCCCATGGACAGGCCGTTGACCAGGTATTGGATAAAGACCGTCATGTTCCACATCCCCCTTTCGAATAGGTTTCCAGTTGATGTATGAAACAGGGACGTTACATCGTCCCTAGATACCAAGCAAGCAGGGAAGGCCAAAACCTCCCCTGCTTGGGATCAAAACCGCTCTATGTAAGGCGGCCTATTAGGCCTGTACGTACTTGCCGTCGGTAATGACGTACGCCGTCGGGTCCTTCTGGACCTGGCCCTTGTCGTTCCAGGAGAGCTTGCCAGTCAGACCGTCAACAGTAATGTTGCGCATAGCCTCGGGAAGCTTCTCGGCAACCTCGGTGGGGTCGGCGTCGACACCCAGGCCGGCCTCCTTGAGGGCCTCGACCACCGCATGCACGCCGTCGTAGGCGTCGGCGGCAAACTGGTCGGGGGTATCGCCGTACTTATCTTTGTAAGCGTTGACGAAGTCGGCGTTCTTCTCGTCGTCGGCGGAGAACGGGGTCATGAGCAGCAGACCCTCGGCAAGAGAGGTGTCGAAACCCTCAACGCCCAGGATGCCGTCCATGCCGTCGCAGCCCATCATCTTGACGTCGTAGCCCATGTCCTTGGCGTTCTTGAGCAGGACGGACGCCGGCGTGTAGTAGATCGGCGCAAAGATCATGGTGGCGCCTGCCTGCTTGGCCTTGGTCAGCTGGTTGGTAAAGCTCGTGGCGGAGTCGTCCTTAAAGGTCTCCTCGTCGACAATCTCGAGCTTGGACTTAGCGGCCTGGGCCTTAAAGGAATCTGCGATGCCCGAAGAATAGGCGTCGCCGGAGTTATAGAACAGCACGAACTTCTCGTCCGCATACTTCTGCGCCAGGAACTTGGCAGCGTTGACACCCTGGTTGGGGTCGGTAAAGCAAACCTGGAAGACGCAATCCTTGCCCTTGGTAACGTCCTCGGAAGACGCGGACGGGGTGATCATGAACGTCTCGGGGTCGTTACCGCACTCTGCGGCAACGGCGACCGACGCACCCGTGGTGGTCGGACCGACGAGGGCCTGCATGCCCCAGTCGAGCAGGGTGTTGAAGGCGTTGACGGCCTTCTCGCCATCGGCCTGGTCGTCCTCGGCCTTGCTGGCAAGCGGCAGCTCCTTAGTCGAGAAATCCTTGCAGCCAAGCTCGACAGCCTGTGTAACGGACTTGCCGTAGGACGCGTTGGCGCCGGTCAGCGGGCCGATGGTGCCGATCTTAAACGAAGCGTCGCCCGACGCGGAACCGCTGTCGCCGCCGTTGGAGGAGCAGCCAGCTAGAATGGACATCGCCCCCAGACCTGCTGCGCTCGCGATAACGCTCCTGCGATTCATAACAGGGTTCAATGACTTACCGGTGAGGCTCGACATGCGGCTCTCCTCTCAAATCTCGTCGGGTTTCGGTTACCCGACAGGCCATCCTTCGCCGTGTTCGGCGTTCGCAAAATACTAGACGCTTTAGTTAAGGAAAGTGGCGATTATTTCAACTTTTCTTTTGTTTTGTCCATTTATCCATATTTATGCGTATTTTTATAGGTTTATGCGGTTTAGCCACTTTATTGTGTGAAAGTAATGTTTCTGTTCTGTTACAGGCGTCCTTGCCCTGATTAAAATGGCCTCACCGCTCGCGTTTTGTGCGCACCTAGGCGGCGATGTACTTGCCGTCCTGGATCACATAAGCCGTAGCGGGCTTTTCGACCTGGCCCTCGTCATTCCACGCCGACGAGCGCCTGCATGCCCCAGTCGCACAGGGCAAACCTTATGGCGCAAACGTTGACAGTTTGTTACGGAGTTCCGTTTGTAGCGAGCATGTTTCCAATGTTTCCGCAGCGTTTCGGGGGTGCCGTTTTGTGCGACTCCTGTTGCCTGGCGAGCACGCGCCCTCGGTTCACGCTAGAATGCACTCAACCTTTAAGCGGTTAATCCATCCATAAGATGCACGAAGGAGCTATCTATGAGCGAACCCCTGCGCACCGTGAACGTCGGTCTGATCGGTCTGGGAACCGTCGGCGGCGGCGTGGCCCGTCTGATCAACAGCCACCACGATGAGTACCTGGCAGCCTACGGCATCGACCTTAAGCTGACCCGCGCCTGCGCGCTTGCTTGGGAGCAGGCCGAGGCGGCAGGCATTGAGCGCGAGGCCTTTACGAGTGACTGGCACGATGTCGTCAGCGACCCCGCCGTCGACATCGTCGTCGAGCTGATCGGCGGTGAGCATCCCGCAACCGAGATCTTCACCACTGCCTTCGAGAACGGCAAGCATGTCGTCTCTGCCAACAAGGCCCTGCTGGGCCGTCATGTCGAGACGCTCGCCGAGAAGGCGCGCGCGTGCGGCGTGCAGATTAAGTGCGAGGCCAGCTGCGGCGGTGGCATCCCCATTGTCAGCACGCTCGAGCACGACCTGGTGGGCAACAAGATCCTGACCATCGCCGGCATTCTCAACGGTACCACCAACTATATCCTGTCGCGCATGGACGCCGAGGGCGCCGATTACGCCGATGTGCTTGCCGACGCGCAGGCCAAGGGCTATGCCGAGGCCGACCCGTCCGCCGACGTCGACGGCTTCGACGCCGCCAGCAAGACGGCAATCCTCGCTTCCATCGGCTTTGGCACCCGCGTGACCACCGACGATATCTACCAACAGGGTATCCGTACCATCGGCGCCGAGGACATTGCCCAGGCCCGCGAGCTCGGCTACACCATCAAGCTGCTGGGCATCGCACGCAACACCGACGCCGGCGTCGACGTCCGCGTGCATCCCACGCTCATCCCGGCAGACCATATGCTCGCCAAGGTCAACGGCGCCATGAACGCCGTCTACGTGGTGGGTGACGCCGTGGGCGAGACCATGTTCTACGGCGCTGGCGCAGGCTCCTTCCCCACCGCGAGCGCCGTCGTGGGCGATATCCTATCGCTCTCCGAGCAGATCAGCCGCGGCGTGGCTCCGCTGCCCGAGATTGAGCCCTATGGCCACAACCTCGCCTTTAAGCCCATGGACGAGCTCCAGACCAAGTACTATGTGCGCCTGAAGGTCGCCGACCGCGTGGGCGCCCTGTCCGAGACGGTCGACATCTTTGCCAAGCA
The DNA here is from genome assembly GCA_902493125.1 of uncultured Collinsella sp. Lineage (GTDB taxonomy): Bacteria > Actinomycetota > Coriobacteriia > Coriobacteriales > Coriobacteriaceae > Collinsella. Next base: position 20,830 of record CABUOF010000025.1, read on the forward strand.
CAACATCTCGATCTCGCTCATCAACCAGGTCGAGGACGGCAAGTCAGGCGTCAGCGATGCCTGCTCGGTCATCTTCCTGACGCACCGCGCGCTCGAGAAGGACGTCCAGGCTGCCGCCGCCGAGCTTGCCAGCGTCGACTGCGTGGCCGAGGTCGCCAACGTCCTGCGCATCGAGGACGTTGAGGCCTGGACCGAAGGCGTCATGGCCAACTAGTCCAGTCCTTGGCACACAACATAGCACCTGAGGGGCTCCCGTCCGTTTGGATGGGAGCCCCTTTGTTTGACGTTCATCAAGCAAAAGTTTGAACAACTTGGCCATTCGCTGACAACCGAGGGTGCCGTTTACCGATATGCGAACGAAGTTGATTTTGCGCGCCGTTATGCTGTGCTGCGTATGTCCACCCCCGAAGAATGGAGGCACCATGTTGCTCGAGGGTAAGAAAGCAATCATCACCGGAGGCACGCGCGGTATCGGCTATGCCATCGCCTGCCGTTTTATCGAGGAAGGCGCCGCCGTCACCGTCTTTGGCTCGCGTCAGGAAACCGCCGACGCGGCCGTTGAGAAGCTCGCCGCCGCCTATCCCGAGGCAAAGATCTGGGGCCGTTCGTGCAACCTCACCTCACTCGAGGCCGTAACCGAGGCCTTTACGCAGGCCGCAGCCGACATGGGCGGTCTCGACACGGTCGTCAACAATGCCGGTATCTCCCAGCGCTCGCCCCTTTTGGACTACACGGCCGAGGAGTTCGCCAAGGTCATGGACCTCAACGTCGTCGCCGTCTTTAATGGTCACCAGGCCGCTGCCAAGATCATGACCGAAGCCGGCCACGGTGGCACCATCACCACCACGAGCTCGATGGTCGCTAAGTACGGTCAGCCCTCCGGCGTTGGCTATCCCACGTCCAAGTTCGCCGTCAACGGCATGGTCCAGTCGCTCTCGCGCGAGCTCGCCCCCGTGGGCATTCGCGTCAATGCCGTTGCACCCGGCGTAACCAAAACCGATATGGTCGCTAACCTGCCCGAAGAGGTTATTAAGCCCATCATCGCCACCATTCCGCTGGGTCGCATGGGCGAGCCCGAGGATGTCGCCAACGCCTTTGTTTTCCTGGCGAGCGACATGTCCTCCTACGTCACGGGCGCCGTGCTCCCCGTCGACGGAGCCGCCCGCTCTTAAGGGACCACAAGCCTCAGCTCCCAGCCTCAACATAGTCCAACAAAGAAGGCGCGCCGTCTGCATCAACTGCAGGCAGCGCGCCTTCTTCTGTTTGAAAGGGAAGCTGTGTCCCGCAGTCCCGACTCAGACCGGGACGCAGCTTCCCTCAGGGCCATGTTTCGGAAAGAGCGCCCCGTCTTGAACGCCGATTCTGGGATACCGTTTCCGCAACGGGTCTCTCGCGGAAACTGCATCCCACTCTGAGCGCCCATTCCGGGACACAGTTTCCCAACGGCCCCCGTTTCGGAAACCACATCCCGTTCCGAGCCTTCAAAGCGGGACGCGGCTTCCCCGAGAGAGTATCGACTACTTGCCGTCGTCGTCCTCGGCTTCTTCTCTTGCATAGAGCTCCAGCATGCGGCGGCGGTATTCGCGCACGGCGAGCTTGGCGCGCTCCAGGCGGCGACGCTCGCGCGGGGTCAGCTCGGACGGGTCGACCTCATCACCATAGGTCTTATCGGCAAGAAGATGCGCCGCGTCCACGATGCGGGCATCGATGTGGCCGCTCGCCGCCTCGGCGGAAAGACGCTCGGCAATCGTATCGAGCGTAGGCAAGCCCTCGAATACGCGACCATGTCCATGCGAGGTCAGCAGCTCGTGCTCGCGTGCGAGCAGGCTCGCCAAATCGTGATGGGCGCGCAAGATGTCGAGCGCATCGGATGGATGCTCGGCAACCTCTGCCACGGCAGCGACCGGTGCGGCGTCGACCACGCGGTAGAAGAGCTGCGCGAGCAGCGGCATCAAGAACACCGTGATGGCACCGGCGGCAACCATGACCGACGCAATATCTTGCGACAGCGCGCCCGCGTTGACGGCAACGCTCGTCACGGCAACGATGATCGGAAGCGCCGTGGTGCAGTACAGGGCCACGGTAATGCGACCATACGCCGACACATCGCGCGTCGCAGGACAAATGCTCATAGAAATAAGGATGGGCACGGCACGAATAATCAGCAACGCCACGATAAAGCCCACGAGCAGACCCGGGCGCGACGCCACGGCCGTCAGATCGATCTTTGCGCCCGATACGGTAAAGAACACCGGAATCAAAAAACCGTAGGCCAGACCGTCGAGCTTGGTCTCGAGCGTATGGTTGCCCTCGGGGATGATATAGCGCAGGACAAAGCCGGCGGCAAAAGAACCCAACACGATGTCGAGATCAAAGACAGCCGAGAATGCCACGAGCGTGACCAGGATGAGCACCGTCAGGCGCACGAAGGTCTGCGACGTGGTATCGGCGCGCTCCTCGACAAACGCAAAGAAGCGGCTGCCGACGCGCTTGGAGCGGCTCGGGACCACGGCCAGCAACACGCAAACCACCGCAAACAAGCCAAGGATAACGAGCGTTTGGATCCCAGTGCGGGCAGACAACAGCACCGACATGGCGAGCACGGGACCGAGCTCGCCCCAAGTGCCATACGCGAGAATCGAGTCGCCCACGCGCGTGCCGGTGAGCGAGCGCTCACGCATAATGGGCACGAGCGTACCGAGCGCCGTCGAAGTGAGGGCAAGCGTCACGGCGATACCGTCGAAATGACTGACTGAGAACCACGGGGTAAAGCGCACGGCAAGCCAGGCGATACCAAACGTGACGACCCACGTCGCCAAGCCGTAGCGCCCCTCGACGCCCGTGATGCTCTTGGGGTCGATCTCAAAGCCGGCAAGCAGGAACAAAAAGGCCAGGCCCAGCTCGGACACAAGCGAGACCTCAGCATCTACATGGATGACGCCGAGCATATGGGGTCCCAGCACCGCGCCGAGCACGAGCAAAAAGACCGTCTCGGGAACGGGTTTTCCGGGAATCGCCGAGGCGATAAAAGGACTCGCAAAGGCCACGAGTGCGATGATGGCGAGCGAAACGAATGCCATGTGATGCCTTTCTCTTGTTTGCGCTTCACTGTAGCACCCTCGCCGTCCTCAACGCGCCGCGAGCTGTCGTATCATAGTGAGGTTTACAAACATGTGGCTCAAGGCGACCGCAGGGCAGACCCCGCAAACCGACCGCTGCCGCATACCGTACCGTACGCCCAACCGATCAGGAAGGCAGGAACCAATGGTCTCTCGTATCTACGTGGAGAAGAAACCCGGGTTCGACGTCGAGGCTCAGCAGCTCAAGGGCGAGCTGACCGAAATTCTCGGCATCAAGGGCATCGAGGCCCTGAGGATCATCAACCGCTACGACGTCGAGGGCATCGACGAGGAGCTTTTCCGCTCCTGCGTGCCGACCGTCTTTAGCGAGCCCCAGGTCGATGTGACCTACGACGAACTCCCCGCAAGCGATGGCGCCGTCTTTGCCGTCGAGTTCCTGCCTGGCCAGTTTGACCAGCGCGCCGACTCCGCCAGCGAGTGCGTGCAGCTCATCAGCCAGGGTGAGCGCCCCGCCGTGCGCTCCGCCAAGGTCTATATGATCTCGGGCGCTCTGGACGAGGCCGCCATCGAGGCCATCAAGCACTACGTGGTGAACCCCGTCGAGGCACGCATCGCCTCGCTCGACCTGCCCGAGACGCTGTACATGGAGACCCCCGAGCCCCAGCCCGTCGAGGTGCTCGACGGCTTCCGCGAGCTCGACGAGGCCGGCCTTGCCGCCTTTATCGCCGATCGCGGCCTTGCCATGGACGAGGCGGACATCGCCTTCTGCCAGCAGTACTTCCGCGATGAGGACCGCGACCCCACCATCACCGAGATCCGCGTGATCGACACCTACTGGTCCGACCACTGCCGCCACACCACCTTCGGCACCGTCCTGGACGACGTGACGATCGACGACGCTGTGGTGCAGCAAGCCTTCGACCGCTACATGGAGATGCGCCACGAACTCGGCCGCGACGCCAAGCCCGTCTGCCTCATGGACATGGGCACCATCGGCGCCAAGTACCTTAAGAAGACCGGCGTCATGACCGATGTCGACGAGTCCGAGGAGATCAACGCCTGCACCGTCAAGGTGAAGGTCGATGTCGACGGCGAGGACCAGGACTGGCTGTTCCTGTTTAAGAACGAGACCCACAACCACCCGACCGAGATCGAGCCCTTCGGCGGTGCCGCCACCTGCGTGGGCGGCGCCATCCGCGACCCGCTCTCGGGCCGCAGCTACGTGTACCAGGCCATGCGTGTCACCGGCGCCGGTGACCCCACCGTCCCGGTTTCCGAGACGCTCGAGGGTAAGCTGCCGCAGCGCAAGCTCGTGACCACTGCCGCCGCCGGCTACTCCAGCTACGGCAACCAGATCGGCCTTGCCACCGGTCAGGTCAACGAACTCTATCACCCCGGTTACGTGGCCAAGCGCATGGAGGTTGGCGCCGTCGTGGGCGCTACCCCGGCAAACCACGTGCGTCGCGAGTGCCCCGCCCCCACCGACAAGATCATCCTGTTGGGCGGCCGCACCGGCCATGACGGCATCGGAGGCGCCACCGGCTCCTCCAAGACTCAGAACACCGACTCCATCGAGACCTCGGGCGCCGAGGTCCAAAAGGGCAACGCCCCGGTCGAGCGCAAGCTGCAGCGTCTGTTCCGCCGCGGCGACGCCTGCCGTCTGATCAAGCGCTGCAACGACTTTGGCGCCGGCGGCGTCTCGGTCGCCGTAGGCGAGCTTGCCGACGGCCTGTACGTGGACCTGGACACCGTGACCAAGAAGTACGACGGTCTTGACGGCACCGAACTCGCCATCTCCGAGTCCCAGGAGCGCATGGCCTGCGCCGTCGCCGATGGTGACGTCGATGAGTTCATGGGTTACGCCACCGAGGAGAACCTGGAGGCGACCGTTATCGCCGAGGTTACCGCCGAGCCGCGCATGCGCATGGCCTGGAACGGCGTCGCCATCGTCGACCTGTCCCGCGAGTTCCTCAACTCCAACGGTGCGCCCAAGCACCAGGTCGCCCACGTGTGCGCCCGCAGCGTGTGGCAGCCCAGCTGGGCCGGCACCACGCTTGCCGAGCGTATGACTTCGCTGGTCACCGACCTCAACGTCGCCTCCAACAAGGGCCTTTCCGAGCGCTTCGACTCCACCATCGGTGCCGCAACCGTGCTTATGCCTTTTGGTGGCAAGACGCAGCTCACCCCGAGTTCGGCCATGGTCGCCAAGTTCCCCGTGGACGGAGAGACCACCACGGCAAGCGCCATGGCATGGGGCTTTAACCCCTACCTGATGGAAGCCGACCAGTTTGCTGGCGCCTACCTGTCCGTGGTCGAGTCCATCGCCAAGCTCGTGGCTGCCGGCTTTGAGCACAAGCGCGCCTATCTCTCCTTCCAGGAGTACTTCGAGCGTCTGCGCACCGAGGCCGAGCGCTGGGGCAAGCCCACGGCAGCCGTCCTGGGCGCTCTCATGGCCCAAGTCGACCTGGGTGCCGGCGCCATCGGTGGCAAGGATTCCATGAGCGGCTCGTTTGAGGACGAGGCCGGCGAGCTCAACGTTCCGCCCACCCTCATCAGCTTCGCTGTGGCCGTGGGCCGCGCGGCGCGCGCCGTCTCCCCTGAGTTCAAGGGCCTGACGCACCGCATTGTCCGCATCGCCCCCGCCACCTACGGCGAGGACTACCGCCCCGACGCCCAGCAGCTGCTCGCCGCGTTTGACGCCGTCGAGGCGCTCACTGCTACCGGCGACGCCCTGGCCGTCTCCACGCCTGGCTACGGCTGCGGCGCCGAGAGCCTCTTTAAGATGTGCGTCGGCAACCAGATCGGCATCGAGCTTGCCGAGGACGTGGACGTGGAGAGCCTCTTCACCCCGCTCTACGGCAGCTTTATCGTCGAGCTCGCCGAGGACTCCGAGCCGCCCGAG
>CABUOF010000026.1 GCA_902493125.1 uncultured Collinsella sp.
GCCCACCTTTTTCTTGTAGAGCTTCTGCAGCGTCGCGGACTGGCGGACGATCTGCTTGGCCTGGTCCTTGGACACGCCGTACTGCGTGGCCATGGTCTTGTAGTCGGAGGTGCCGATGGAATCCTCGGCGTACTGCTTCATTTCCTTGGAAGAGACGGTAATGCCCTCGTCCTCGGCAGCGTCCAGCAGAATCTGGTTGCGCACGTAGGACAGGATGACGTCAGCGGACGGAGCGGTGTAGTTACCGTCGTCGTCCTTGACGGTGTCGAGACTGTACTGGCTCTCGATGGCCTCACGCGCGGTGATGTCGCTCTTCTTGCCGTTGTAGCTATAGCTCGCCACGGTCGAATCGAGCTGGTCCTCGGACAGGGTCGCCGAGCCGACGCCCTTGCCGCCAAAACCACCGTTGCCGATAAAGAAGCCGACCACGGCAGCAATCACGACGGCGACCACAAAGGCGGCAATCATCGTCTTCTTGTGCTTGCAAGCGTGGTCGTCCACGTCGGAGTCGTCGTCATCGTCCTGCTCCTGGGGCATGAGGTTCTCGTCGGCGGCGTCCGCGGCGATCTTTGCCTCCAGGCGAGCGTCTTCCTCCTCGGCGGTCGTGCCGGCGGCAATATGTTCGGCAGACGTGCCGGCGACCAGGTCGATCTTCTCGTCCTCATCACCGTCGGGGCCTTCGCCGCGCTCGATGATCTGGATGCCGTCGATCTCGTCCTTCTCGTCCTTCTTTTGAATCAGACCCATATCAGTTACTCCTTGTTAGGAAACATAGTCCCCAATAGAATACGCCCGGCAGAGCGCCGGGCGTATTGATTCTTAGGTTATACGCAAACACTTAAGTACTATTTAGGCGTTTGCAGCGTGCATACCTTAGACCAGGTGCGCGATAACGGCATCGGCAAAGGCCTGCGTGCCCACAGCGCCCTCAACGGAGCCGGTCTGGGCACGACGCACGTCACCGGTAACCTGCTCGCCCTCGTCGAGCGTGGCAGATACGGCGGCGCGAATGCGATTGGCCGCGTCGTTCTCGCCCAGGTGATCGAGCATCATCGCAGCAGAGAGGATCTCGGCCGTGGGGTTGGCGATATCCTGGCCGGCGATATCGGGCGCGGAGCCATGCGTAGCCTCAAAGATTGCGCAGTCGGCACCGATGTTGGAGCCGGGGGCCATGCCCAGACCGCCCACCAGGCCGGCGCACAGGTCGCTCACGATGTCGCCGTACAGGTTGGGCAGCACCAGGACATCGAAGTCGTTGGGGTTCTGGACCAGGCCCATGCAGGTGGCGTCGACGATCTTGTCGTTGAACTCGATATCGGGATAGTTGGCGGCCACCTCGCGCGCCACGCGCAGGAACAGGCCGTCGGTCGCCTTCATGATGTTGGCCTTGTGCACGGCCGTCACCTTTTTGCGGCCGCAGCGGCGGGCATACTCAAAGGCATACTCCACAATGCGGCGGCTCTTGGCGATGGAGATGGGCTTGATCGAGATGGCGGAATCCGCGGCGAAGGTCTTCTGGCCCGAGCGCTCGACGAGCTGCGAGAGCTCCTCGACCTCGGCAGCGCCCTCATCGAACTCGATGCCGGCGTAGAGGTCCTCGGTGTTCTCGCGCACGATGACCAGGTCGACGTCGCGGAAGCGCGAGCCGTCGCCCGGCTGCGACAGGCAGGGTCGCACGCAGGCGTACAGGTCAAAATGTTTGCGCAGGGCCACGTTGACGCTGCGGAAACCCGTGCCGACCGGTGTGGTGATGGGGCCCTTGATGGCAACCTTGGTCTCGGCGACCGCATCGAGCACATGTTGGGGCAGCGGCGTGCCAAACTCGTCCATGACGCCGGCACCGGCCTCTTGGACGTTCCAGTTGATCTGGACACCAGTGGCCTCGACCACGCGGCGCATAGCCTGCGTAATCTCGGGACCGATACCGTCACCAGGAATCAGGACTACATCGTGCGCCATAATCTGTTACTCCTCGTCTTCGGCGTCGTCAGATTTTTTTACGCTAGCACGCTTCTTCTTTTTGGAGAGATCCAGGCCAAAACGTTTAACAAGCATTTCGCAAATCTCGCTCGAACGGGCCTTGAGATAGCTACCCTTGCCGTTCTCGGCATCGAACTTAAGGCGCAGCGCGAGCTTCTCGGCGACCTCGGCGTCAATCTCGCCCCGGCCAAACTCGTACAGGCAACCGAGCATGTCGCGATACTCGAGGTCGCCGTGGTAGCACTGGATGGCCTCGTCCAGGATGGGCCAAGCCTCGCGCGAACGCTCGACGCTCGTGGCGCCCCACACGCACAGCAGGCGGAAGGCGGCATAGCGCAGCGTGGACGAAATCTCATCGAACAGCGCGGTCTCGGCGCCCTCAAAGGCATCGCCCAGCTGCTCGGGGCAGGTGGTGGCGAGCGCCGCCAGGGCATCGAGAGCCTCCCAGCGGGTCTGAGCCTCGGGGCGGTCGAGCGCCTCGATCAGCGCGGGCACGCAGGGCACGACGCGCTGCGGATCGCGCTCGGCAAGCAGGTGCAGCACGCGGGCGGCAAACTGACGGATGCGGCGCGTGGGGCAGCCGAGCTCCTGGACCAGGCGGTCGACGGCGTTCTCGTTCTCCTCTGCCAGCTGGAGCTGTGCCAGCTCCTCGTCGGTGAGCTGTTCGTCTTTGTTTTCTGCCATAGTTACCTCTTTTTACTATTTCTTAGCGTGCTTGTCAGCACCCTTGCTGTCATCGGTGACCGAGATGAGCTGTCGGTCGGCCGCGCCATTGCGACGCGCACGGCGGCGCTCCTCGGCATCGCCCGCGTCGGCGGCGGCGCGGTGAGCCTTGTTAACGTTAAAGACCTCGTCGTGTTTGCGCCACGGACCGACGGACTCGCCAAAGCTCATCTTAAGGCCGGCGATAAAGCCGCCGAGCCAGCCGATCGGCGCAAACTGCACCAGCGGGAACAGCGAGAACACCCAGGTCAGCAGGATGACGGCCGCCGCTCCCGCAAAGTTGGCAATCCAGTAGTCGCGCTTGGTGATGACGCGCTTTTCGCACGCCCACTGGCCGCACAAAAAGCCAATGTAGATCGCGAAGAGAAAGAGCACCAGCGCAAGCACCACGAACGTCCAGCTCATGGGCGCTACTCCCCGTGATGGTGGCCGCAGCAGCACTCGTGGCCATCATCATGGCCGTGGCCGCCGCAGCACTCGTGGTCCTCGCCATGGTGGTGGCCGCAACCGCACTCATGGTCGTCGCCGTGCTCGCCGCAACCGCAGCCGTCCTCGTGAGCACCGTGCTCTTCGGGACGATACTGCGACCAGTCCAGACCGGCGGCGATGGCGTCGGCCTCCTCCTTATAGAGGACCGTGACGGCCTGGGTGCCCAGCTTGGCACCACCGATGGCATCGAGCATGTCGTAGAGCGTAAAGGCCACGTCGGCGCCGGGCAGCGCAAGCTCGCGATCGTCGGCATAGGCGAGCGCCAAGCGCAGGTCCTTGATGAAGTGCTCGACCATAAAGCCGGGCTTGTAGTCGCCGTCGAGCGCCTTGGTAGCCAGGCTCTCCATGGCGCCGGACTTGCCGGTACCGCCCAGGATCATCTGGCGGGTCTTCTCCAGATCAAGGCCGCTCAGCTCGGCAAATGCCATGGCGTCTGCCATGCCGACCATGCAGGCGCCCAGCGACACCTGGTTGGCGAGCTTGGCAGCCTGGCCCTTGCCGGCGCCGTCGAAGCAGCAGATGTTGGCCGCAAAGGTGGCAAGGATGTCGCGGACCGGCGCGATGTCGTTCTCGGTAGCGCCCACGATAGCCGTGAGCGTACCGGCGATAGCGCCCGACTCGCCGCCGGTGACGGGGCAGTCAAACGCCATGCGACCAGAAACCTGGGCGGCCTCGGCAATGTCACGGGCAAGCTCGGGCGAGCTCGTGGTGAGGTCGATCAAGACCGCGCCGGGCTTAGTGCACGCGAGCAGGCCGTCGCCCGCCAGGTAGAGTTCCTCGACCTCGGAGGGATAGCCCACCATGGTAAAGACGACATCGGCGTTCGCCGCGGCATCGGCCGGCGTATCTGCCCAGACGGCGCCGCGCTCGATAAGCGCCGCCGCCTTGGACTTGGTGCGGTTGTTGACCGTGACGGGATAGCCGGCGTCCAGAATGTGGCCGGCGATGGGGGCACCCATAATTCCGGTGCCGATAAATGCGACGGAGAGCTTGTTTGCCATGAAACCTTTCCTTTTGGGTTGGGTGTTGTTACCAGGTTGAATACTCGGTGCCAGCGTTTGGGCTGTGAGTCGAGGGCGATTACGGACGCAGCGCTTGCCTACTGACCGCGCACGCGGCGGGCGATGCGGTCGGAAAGCGACGCCTTGTCGGCGCGGTTCTTGCCCCAAAACGCGCAGCCCACCATGCCGGGGCCCACGTGCGAGCCGATGGTGGGACCCACGGAGCCGCGAATGATCGTGACGTCGGCGCAACCCTCCTCCTTGCGGATGGCAGCTTCGAGCCAGTCGCCGTCCTTCTCGGCATCGGCCGTCATGATGGCGATGGGCATGGTGCGATCGGGCACGTAGTTCTCGCGGAACGACTTGAGGATGGACTTGAGTGCCTTCTTGCGGCCTCGGTTGACGCCAATCAGCGACAGCGAGCCGGCAAGGTCGTAGGAGAGCTCGGGCTTGACATCGAGCTTTGCCGTGAGCTGCGCCGCCGCGGGAGGAATGCGGCCGCCGGCAGCCAGTGCGTCGAAGCTCTCGAGCGTAAAGTAGCCGTGCACGTAGGTCTTTGCCTCGTTTGCCCAATCGACCAGCTGCTTGGCGGTCAGTCCTGCCGAACGCTGGCGCACGGCCTCGAGCGCCAAGAGCGCACCGGTCGCGCAGGGCAGAGCGTTGTCGACCACGTAGAGCTCAAAGTTGGGATACTCGGCGCGCACAGCATCTGCCGCCTGGCACGCGGAGTTGTAGCTCGACGACAGCGCCGAGGTAAAGCACAGGTAGACCGTGGGCGTGCCCTCTTTGGCGCACTCGGTAAAAAACTCGATATAGCGACCGAGCGACACAGCCGAGGTGGACACGCGGGCACCGGCGCGCATGCGGTCGTAGAACTCCTTAGGGCTCATGCTCGACCAGATGTCGTCCGTGCGCTCCTCGCCATCGATAATAAAGGGAAAACCCAGGATATCGACATCGAGGTTCGCGGCGACCTCGGGGCTAAAGTCGCAGCAGGTATCGACGACGATGCGGCAACGGTCCGAATGACCGGCGGATGCGGCCTTGTCCATCAAAGCGACTCCTTACGTAAAAAGGCGGCCACCCGCATGGGATGGCCGCCAACCGTTAACTCATGCAAGTTAACGTATTTTACTCGTCAAGTGTTTCGATACGGGGCTTGATGATGCCATATCCACCATTCTTACGGTGATACACCACATTGATGAGGCCAGTCGTCGCGTTCTCGAACACGTAGAAGTCGTGACCGAGCAGATCGGTCTGCACCAGCGCCTGCTCCTCAGTCATCGGGGTGACATCGATGACCTTCTCGCGGACGAGCAGGTCGTCCTCCTCCTCGGGCAGCAGCAGGTCGGCCAGATCCTCGACACGCTCGACCGGTGCAACATCCGCTGCGCTGGCACCGCCCTGGCGGTTGTCCACGACCTTGGTCTTGAACTTGCGCAGCTGGCGGGTGACCTTATCGGCGGAGAGGTCGATGGCGGCGTACATATCTGCACCATGCTCGGCAACGCGAATCACCGAACCACGGGCGCGAACCGTAACCTCGACGATTGCCGGGTTGGGGTTCGAGGGGTTCTTCTCATAGCGAAGTACAACGTCGACCGTCATGGGCTCGATATCGAAAACCTTGAGCGCCTCGCCGATCTTCTCATCCACATGCGCACGCAGAGCATCGGTTACCGTCGTCTTGCGTCCAGAAACCTTGATATCCATACGTGGCTCCAATCTGCCTCGGGGACTTACTGTACTGGCTATGTACCCATTGCCGTGCATTTAATCACGCGGATTCCCAAAGACCCGAATAACGATTGCTTGATACCGCATACCGAAGTCTCGCACTTTTCTGTGGCAAAGTGCGCTATAGGAGGGAGCCGGCGACTTTGTATTTGGTCCCGAAAATTGGCTTTGACCTGCTGGTTTTATAGAGATGAAAAAGCCGGGCTCCCCTATTGGGGAAGCCCGGCAGTGCGTGTTGAAACCGTGAAGAGGCATCCTTTCCAACGTATAGGAGACACCACCCCTAGCAATAACTAGCTATTAAGCTTGTTAATGTCGTCGTCGGTGATGGTGTCTTCCTGGCTGGACGATTTGTCTTCGGAGGATGCGGTCTCATTGTTGAAATCGGAGGACTCGCTGCCAGAGGACGTGGTCTCACTGGACTCAGAGTCGCCCGGCTGCACGTTAGCGCCCGAAACCGTCTTAGTGGTGAGGTCGTAGGGCATCGTGCCGTACCAGACGCAGTGGACCGCCTCGAGCGTGCCGTCGGCCGTAATACCATCGAGGGCATCGCTCACGGCACGGCACAGTTCGTCATTGGACGAGAGGCCCGCAACACCAAGCGTCGAGGGTGCCTCGAGCGCACCGACATAGGAGATCTCGCTCATCAGGCGTGCAAGGTAGCCGCCGGCCGTGGAGTCGCAGATCACATAGTCGACCTCGCCGGACTCGAGCGCCTCAAAGCACTCGTTGATGTTGGAGTAGGTCTTTTGGTTGGCGGTGATGCTCTGCTTAGCAAGCGCCTCCTGCGAGGCCGAGGACATCTGGATACCCAGAGTAGACGTGTTAAGGGTATCGGTGGAAACGCTTAGCGACCCACCATCGCTGGTTTTACCGAACACGGAAGCGGCATCGTACAGGCAGGTGCCGAGCGAGCTAACGTCCCCGTCCGTAGAGTTGATCTCGCCGATAAAGATATCAGCCTTTTTGTCGCCGAGCGCGGAACCTGCCGAGGACGCATCGACAAAGGCGACCTTAAGGCCCATGCGGCTTGCGAGGGCGCGGGCAGCGTCGACTGCATACCCCGTGAGCTCGCCGTCAGCGCCCTGCATGGCCTGCGGCGCATCGGAGGTATCGAGGGCGACCGTCAGGGTACCGGGAGTGACCAGGGCATCATCCGACACCGTGGGCGTGACGGTCTCGTACTCGATCTGGTCGATCGTGGGAGTCGTGAACGTAGACAGCGGGTTGAACGCGCATCCGCTCAGGCCCAAAACGGCGATGACCGCTGCGGTCCCAGCACCTAACCGAGCCGCGTGCATCAAGCTGCCCCTCACCATGTCCACTACCCTGCCTTCTGTGTCGTATACGATCCGTGCGTTGCGCGGAATATCAGATTGTTCCCACCAGCTGACCTGGTATTTGACCCCACACTTGCGCACCGGGGTGTTTGCTCGGGAGGCCGCAGCCACCTTCACGACTGGCCCGCTCGCCCGCGAGGCGGTATTGCCCCAAAGAAAGTAGAACGGACGGTGCGGCTTACATCTAGGACGCGCCATGATCGCGCCGCGCGCACGCGGTCGCTTACGTGGATCCCTTTGACCGCGTCTGTCTTGGACTAGGACGGGCATTTCGTCCGTCCGCAACCACAGCCTGGTAGGAACGAAGCGCATTATAGCTAAGTTCAAGCTAAAGTTTAAGGTTAGGGGCGTTATTCGCATCGCGAGTACAGATTTCGCAGGTCGGAGTGGGCTATTCGTGCCCCTGTGAAGTCCGGAGCTCCCCTATGGGGAGCTCCGGGGCACCCTTCCTAGGGTGCTGTGGCCAAAAAATGGCAAATATGAGTACTGTCACCAATTTAGTAACAGGCAATTTTGACCTCTCGGACAGATTTTGCGCTCAGTGTCGCCAACCTGATGCTTAGTTATTCTACATTTGTTTATTATCGTCTTACTTTATGACGCCTGCGAGTCCTAAATTCCTTGATTTTGCTGTTACTGATTTAGTGACAGTACTCATATTTGCCATATTTTGGCCAGGGCATATGATTAACCCCCTAATTTCGACGTGAATTAGACCAGCTTAAGCCCAAAACACGCCCGCAGCGTGTTAAGCAACGCCTCTTGCTTCTTCCTGCGGGCATCGACACGATTCCGGTACCGCTTTCGCATGCGCTGGTGGATGCGCCATGCGAGCGCTTCCATCGCTTCCATGTCGCAGAGCATTTCGTTGTTGACCGTCGCAACCTCGATTCCCATAGTAATCAAGCCCGTGTTGCGTTTTTCATCATGGATACGTCCCCTCCGGGAGGAATGGCCCAGCTCACCGTTGTATTCCAGGTCAAACCGGGCTGCTTCCTGATACGCATCGCAAACTGCATGCGGCATCCCCGAGATTGCCTGCGCGCGGTCATCGAACTCGATCTTGTAGTCGGTCTTAAAGGGACCGCAGGCAAATCCGCCATAGGGAAACGGAAGCGAAAACAGAGCGAGCATGATGCACTCCATGGGTGAGCGCAGGTTTTCGGAAAGATAGGGACACAGACGCAGCAGCTGTTTGGCCACATTCCCCTTGCATGCCACAAGGTAATCTGCCAGACGATCGGGCGTCAGCGCCGGCTCGACTTCAAAGTAGCCCACGTCTGCTGGCTGGCCCTTGTCCTTTGCAAGTTTATTCGTAACAGGCGAGGTGTAGGGAGGCAGATACTTCCCGCGGTCGCTCAGTGAAATCTTAGAGCACAGCTCCTGGGCCAGGGCAAACGCCTGGATGCAGCCGACCTCGCGCGCAACGGCAACACAAAGGGCCTCGGGAGATAGGCTGTACACCCCCGGTTCCACCTCTAGAATCGAGCCGGCGGGTAACCCGGAACACACGGACCAGCCCACGCCAAGAATGCGGCGGCGATGCGCCGCAGATCCCACCAGCAAGCACAGATCTTCTTGCACCTCGCCGCTTTTGGCTCCAATTCGCACCAAGTCAGGAAGATAGATATCCTCGGTCGAGGGCGACGACGTGCGCAGCACACGGCGCTCTTCATCGAGATTAAGGTCCTTCCAGCTGATATAGCCCATCTGCCGGCGCTCGGCGCGCATCATGCGCAGCGCTGAAGCGCCTGTTAGGATTACGGAAGCCGCTAGCTGTTCGCCTGTCGGCTCGTTGCGCCGCTCAATCTTCACTGCCACAAAACCACCCCTACCAAACGCGTGCGATAGCGAGGCCATCGACTGCCGCAGCGCCGGCGCGCTTGAGTTCCGCCGAAGCCGCGGCCATCGTCGCGCCCGTGGTGATAACGTCATCGATAAGCAGTAGGCGGCGGCCGTGCACGTCCTCAACCGTCTCATACATGCCTTGGGCACGCTCACGACGCTCCTCACGACCGAGTTCGCGTTGGTCGCCATGCCCGTACTTGACGAGGGCATCGAGCAGGGGAACACCCGACAGCTCGCAAAATGGGCGCGCAATAGCCTCCATATGATCAAAACCACGCCGCCGAAACGCTGCCGCCGTCGCAGGCACAAACACCACCGCATCCGCACCGGACAGCACACCTCCTAAGCGTTCGGGCGCTACGACCTGGGCATGCAGGGCGGTGTCGTAAAGCAGCTCCGCCAGATACGGCGCCAGGCGTCGCTCGCCCGCGTCCTTGTACGCTTTAATGATGCGCGGCAGCGGATGCGCATAGACGGAGCACGCCAGGCAGCGGTCGAGCGCCTCCGCCATTGCCGAGGACGTGCCCTCGACCGAACACTCAGTGCACAGCAAATCCCCAAACGGGGCGCCGCATCGGGTACAGCTATGACGTGGGTCGATGAGCGTGAGCGCGGCCAGGCAGTCTTGGCAAATAAGCGCACCGGCGCGCTCGCAGCCGGCACATCGTGTTGGCGACAATACCTCGAGTGCCTCGCGTGCCGCCCGCTCGGCAAACGGCAGCAATTCGTCCGCAAACGGTAGGGCGCCGGCACCCTGCAGACGGCTCAATTTGTTCAGATGGCTCTTCAAGACACAACCCTCCCTACGTTCGGTCGCAGGGAGGGTTGTTGATTCAGCGCTATGGTACCCCGACGCGATTGGGGTAAGGCGGGTTAAATCCGCTCGCGGGCGTTATTCGCCGGCGGGCGGTTGTGGTGCGGCCGAAGACGGGGTCGAGCCCTCGCCACCATTCTGGCGCGGCTTGCGGGAACGGCGACGGCGACGGCGCTTTTGACCCTGGTCGGCCGAGCCCTCGCCACCGCGATCCTCGCGCGGCTCGCGCTCCTCGCGAGCGGCGCCACGCGAAGCCTTGGCAGCCGCTCCCCCGCCATCTCCGGGACGCCGGCGCGTGACCTTGACCTCGCCATCCGAGACCTGATCGGCCACGGAGGGCACTGAGGGCTTCTGCTGCGCGCCCGAGGAATGGCGACGACGCGGACGCGGGGCGCGCTCCTCCTCGCCACGTGACTTGCCGCCCTTGTCGGCAGGTGCATCGGAGGCCGAGGCGCCCTTGGAAGTGGCACCAGCCTCGCGAGCAGCTGCGGCGCGGAAGGCGTCCTCGCGCTCCTCGCTCGACAGATGACGGCGGCGACGTCGTGTGGGGTTCATGCCACCGCCGCGATTCTGCTGCTGGGGCTGCTGAGCCTCGCGCTCGCGGGGGGAATTCTTGCCTGCGGAAGCGGTCTCACCGGCATCGCTCGAACCCGCGCGCTTGCGGCGGCGACGGCCACCGGCGGCCTCCTCGGCCTCGGGCGCTGCGGCATTGCCACGACCCTTTCCACGGCCACGGCTCTCGCCCTGGCCCTGACCGGCGCGAGCATCGGATTCGGCATCGCGACGACGACGCTTGGGCATCGACGTGCCGGCAAGACGGTCGGCGCTCGACAGGCCATCGCCTACGTCGACGCCGTTCTCGCGGTCGAGCTCCATGAGCGCCAGGCGCATCTCGGGCGACTCGATGCGCTCGAGCACGTCACGCGTCACGCAGTCGGGGCGGCAGTTGCAGCCCTGCTCGGCAGCCTTCTTTTTGCAGCCCTCCGAGCACGTCATATCGGCTAGGTTGACCTTAAAGACTTTGCCGTTCTCCAGGCGCAGCACCAGCTGCTCACGCGGCGTGTCATACTCCTGGATACGCGCCTTGCCAAGCGGCGTATCGATGAGCGTCTTCTTTTTGGGCGCACGGCTCTTAAAGTCCTTGTACGCCTCGAACTCATAACGCAGGCAGCACATCAGGCGGCCGCAAACGCCGCTGATCTTGGACGAGTTGAGCGGCAGGTCCTGCTCTTTTGCCATGCGGATCGAGACGGGCTCAAACTGTCCGCCAAAGCGCGTACAGCAGAGCTCCTGGCCGCACTGGGCATAGCCGCCCACCAGGCGGGTCTCGTCGCGCACGCCGATCTGGCGCATGTCGACGCGGATGTGCAGCGTCGAGGACAGATCCTTGACGAGCTGACGAAAATCGACGCGCTCCTCGGCCGCAAAGTAGAACACGGCCTTCTCGCCGCCAAACAGATACTCGACGCCGACCGGCTTCATCTCGAGGTCGAGCTCTTTGACCAGACGGCGGAAATCGACCATGGCCTCGTCACCCTGGATGGCCAGGTCGTCGGCAAGCTGCAGGTCGATGTCGCTCGCCACACGCAGCACGGGCTTGAGCGGCTGACCGATCTCGTCTTGCGGTACCTCGAAGGGATCAGCCGTGACCAGACCGATCTCGGTTCCGCGCTCGGTGGAGCAAATAGCGTAATCTGCCTCGAGGATATCCAGATCCTGCGGGTCGAACCACAGGTCGCGCGAGGCGTAGGTAAACTTAACGGGTACGACTAACGGCATTTCAGTGCCTTCCTGATATCGAACAGCATGACCTCGATGGCCAGCTGGGGAGTAACGTTTCTGGCGATGTTGCGCTCGGCGGTCGCGACCGCCTCGAGTGCCCGTGTGGCACCCGCAACATTCGTCGCGGCGGCAAGCCGCCCGATCGTGTCGCGCACGTCTTCGTTCACCACGTCGGCCGCCTCGTCCTGAAGTGTCAGCAGCACATCGCGCATGAGCGTCCGCGCGCTCGCCAGCGCTTCCATGATACCCGAACGCTCGCGCGCGTTGAGTTCGCGCTTGTTGCGGTCCTCAAGCTGCTTCAATGCTCCACGCGACAGGTAGTCGGCGTTTTGCTCGAGCACCTTTTCCTGCGTGGACTTGACCTCGGCGAGCGGCGCCTTGACGGCGACGATGAGCGACTTGGCGAGGCTGAGCACGTCGGCCTCGTCGGCGGCGATGAGCGAATCGATGGCGCGAACCATCTGACGGCGGGCGTCCTGGCGCTCGGCGCTCTTGAGGAACTCGATGCCACGCGTGGGGCTTCCCGCCACGGCGACGGCCATGCGGCAACGCGCAGGGTCCTGACCGGTGGCGCGGCTCACGGCCTGCGCGGCGACGGCGGGCGATACCAGCCGAAACGGCACGCACTGGCAACGACTCACGATAGTGGGCAGCATCACGTCGGCCGAGGTACCCAACAGGATGAACATAACGCCCTCGGGCGGCTCCTCGAGCGTTTTGAGCAGCGCGTTGGCGGTGTTGGCGCGCAGCTGCTCGGCACGGTCGATGATGTAGACCTTTGCCTTGGCGCGGATGGGCGCCAGCGGCACGTCATCGAGCAGCTCGCGGGTCTGGGCAACGAGGTAACCCGTGGCGCTCTCGGGCGTGTAATAGTGCACGTCGGGATGCGTATGCCGAGCAACGCGCACGCAGCTGTCGCATGCGCCGCAGCCGTCCTGCTCGCACAGGAAGGCTTGGGCGAGCGCCCACGCGGCGTCGAGCTTGCCCGCGCCGGGCGCGCCCAAAAACAGGTAGGCGTGCGACGCGCGACCGCTAGCGACGGCATTGGTCAAAAAGTCGCGCACGCGCTCTTGGGTGTCGAGCTTGGCCAGCAGGCTTGCCTGAGCGGGGGCCATGTTACTCGGCCTCCTTGGCAAGCGCGGCGGCGACGGCTTCCCGCGGAATGTCGAGACCGTACGCGCGAACCTGCTCGACCGTCTTCTCGAAGACTTCCTCGACGGTCGTAGTGGCGTCGATGAGCTTTACGCGGTTTGGCTCCTCGGCAGCAATTGCGCAAAACCCCTCGTAGACACGCTCCTGGAATGCCATGCCCTTGGCCTCCATGCGATCCGCCGCGCCACGGGCTGCCATGCGTAGCGCCGCCTGCTCGGGCGTGATGTGGTAGACGAGTGTGAGCGCCGGGTGCGTTCCCGCGACGGCCAGGTTGTTGGCGTCGCGCACCATCTGGCGATCGAGGCCATCGGCAAACGCCTGGTAGCAGGTCGTGGAATCGTAGAAGCGATCGCACAGGACCACCTTGCCGGCCGCAAGGGCGGGGGCTATGACCTCGTGCACCAACTGGGCGCGCGCCGCCTCGTAGAGCAGCAACTCGCAGGTGTCTCCCATCGCCGTGTTGGCGGGGTCGAGCAGCAAAGCGCGAATCTTTTCGCTGATGGCGGTGCCGCCCGGCTCGCGCAGGCTCACAACCTGGTAGCCAGCGAGTTCGAGCGCGCGGGCAAGCAGGCGCGCCTGCGTGGACTTGCCGGCGCCGTCGACGCCCTCGAGCGTGATAAAGCTATGTTGAGCAGGCTCAAAAGCCATGGGCGCAGCCCCTTCCTACAAGGCGCGTAAATGCGAGTTATAGCAACCAAGCCATGATACCCCAGTGCTCGGCGCGTCCCCAATGGCTAAAGGTGCCTTTCCAAAGTTGCGGTGAAATAGGGGCTGATGGAAGCTCTGAGACCGCCAAACAGTCCCTATTTCACCGCAACTTATGATGAGGAATTTTGGATGCTGGGTATAATCGTCGTATTGCATTGAAATGTGGCGAAAGGAGTGGCAATGTCTCGGTATTGCGCCTCGTGCGGCAAGCTTCTTGCAGATGATGCCAAGTTCTGCACCTCGTGCGGTGCACCCGTTGAGCAAACAGCCGCGAGCGATAGCCAGCCCGTTTTTGAGCAGACCGGCTCCCTTGATACGCCGCAAGCCAAGGCGGACGACCCCCTCGCCTATAGCCCCGACCCCGCCGCAAGGACCGAGGCCGTCGAGACCACGCAGCGCATACCCGTCGCGAGCGGCTCGCCCCAACAGCAGCCGGCTCCCGCATACGCGCCCGTTTCGCCACAGACCCCCGCTCCCAAAAAGAGCGGCACCGGGCCGCTTATCGCCGTTATCGTTGTGCTGGTGGCGATCATCATCGCCCTGGTCGTTTTCTTTGTGATCAAGCCTTTCGACAACGCCGCCACGCAGACGACTGCCGAGGTAGCTAAGCTGCACCATGACGTCGACGACGATGACCTAAAGCCTCTCGGCGATCCCAACAGCCTGTACGACGATGATGACGATGACGACGAGGATGGCGGCGAAGCAACGCTCTCCGAGCAGAATCTCTACCGCCGACTGAGCGAATACTACGACTTGCTCGAAGACCTCGACAACTACGTCCGTGGCTGCGCGCAGAACTTCAACGGCAGCTATCTGGAAGAGGATCGAACCACCCGTCAAAATCTCGCCGACGTCGCCGAGCGCACGGAGGACACCATCGAGCAGTATTACGACATCGTCGAGGACCTAGACGTCCCGACGAGCTCCAAGAACTACAGCTCCTGGAAGGACATCATCGCCCTGTACGACGACCTGGATCACCGCATTGACGCAATCTGTGATGCCTGGGAGATCAGCCTGAAATACGCCAAGCCTGAGGATCACAAGAATGAGATCGTGGCGCCGCTGTCGCGCGACAACGTGGCGGGCACCAATGACAATAAGTACCGCCTAGATTTTGAGGAGCGCTATCCCAGCGCCAAACCTGTCGAGGTGAACTAGCGCTTTGTCGTTCCCGAGCCGGCAGTTAGGGACGTTCCTAAACTGCCGACAGAAAAGGAACGTCCCTAACTGCCAGATAAAAAACGAGCGAGGATTTTGAGGTCCTCGCTCGTTTTTGTTTTAGGTGATGTTTCGACCGTGCGGCTACTTATCGGCAGCGGTCTTTTTGGTAGTCGACTTCTTGGCCGTCGTCTTTTTGGCGGTCGTCTTCTTGGCAACAGTCTTCTTTGCCGCCGTTGTCTTCTTGGCCGCCGTCGTCTTCTTGGCCGTGCTCGCCTTGGTCGTGGTCTTGCGGCCGCGGGCGGGCTTCTTCTCCTTGGTCGGGCAGTCCATGTTGACGCAGATACGCCACGGACCGCGCGCCGTGTTAACCACCACGATGGGGGCACCGCACTCGGGGCAGGTCTCGCCCGTCGCCTCGAGCTTACCGCGCGCCGGCAGCGGATAGCTCACGCCGCAGTCATCGTAGTTGGTGCAGCGGATAAAACGCTTGCCGCTTTTCTCACTCTTGTGCGCAATCAGGTCGCCATGGCGTCCGGCCTCGGCACACACCTTGCACTCGCCCACCTTAAGGTCGGGCTCGTAGTTGGTGGGGCATGTGGGGTTCACGCAAATCTCAAAGGCCTTCTGGCGGAACGGCTGACACTTAATGCGCGGCGCACCGCACTCGGGACACACGGCGGCCTCGCCCTCGAGCGGGCTCACCTTGACGCCGCTCGGCACCGGATAGGTCACGTCGCAGTCGGGCCAGCCCATGCAGCCAATGAAGCTGCCACGGGTCTTGGCGCTCGTCTTCATAACCAGGTCCTTGCCGCACTTGGGGCAGGCGCCCACGCGCGCATCGGCCGTGACGGCGTCGCTGATGGCGTCGCCCAGCTCCTGCGTATGCTTGAGCAGCTCGTCGAGCACGCCAGCCAGCAGCGCGCGCGAGTGCGTCACGACATGCTCTTCGGTATCCTCGCCGCGCTCCACACGGGTCATGTCGCCATCGAGCTCGCTGGTCATATCGGGGCTCGTGATGCGCGGGGCAAACTGCGTCAGTGCGTCGATGATGGCGATGCCCAGCTGGCTCGGCTCCACGGGATCGTTTTTGAGATAGCGCACGGCGTACAGGCGCTCGATGATGCTCGCACGCGTGGACTTGGTGCCCAGGCCACGCTTTTCCATCTCCTGCACGAGCTTGCCCTGGCTGTAGCGCGCGGGCGGCTCGGTCTGCTTGGCCTCGAGCTTAATGTCGAATACGTCGACCGTATCGCCCTGCTCCAGCGGCGGCATCTGCTCGTCGCGCTTAAGGCCGTACGGGTAGGCCTCGCGGAAGCCAGGGGTCACGAGCACGTCGCCCGAGGCCACGAACGGCTCGCCGTTGACGTCGAGCTCGAGCTTGGTGTTCTCGATAGTCGCGGGACCCATAAGCGTCGCCAGGAAGCGACGGGCGATGAGGTCGTAGAGCTTGCGCTGACCGCCATCGAGTGTGGACGGATCGCCTTCGCCCGTGGGGTAGATAGGCGGGTGGTCGGTGGTCTCGACCTTGCCGCGCGTGGGCTTCATGGGGCCGGCGAGGACCTTTTTGCATACGGGCGCCAGCGCCGGGTTTATCTTTGCAAGGTCACTCACCACAGCGCCCAGATCAAGCGTCGCGGGGTATACGGTATTGTCGACACGCGGGTAGCTGATGAGACCGGCCATGTAGAGGGACTCGGCGATACGCATGGTACGCGCAGGCGAGATACCCTCGGCTGCGGCGGCAGCCTGCAGCGAGGTGGTCGCAAACGGCGTGGGCGGCTGCTGCTTGCGCGAGCGCTTGGTCACCGCGGCGACGGTTGCCGTCTTGGCACCGTCAACGTGACCGTACGCCGTCTCAGCAGCATCCTTGTCGGTAAAGCGCGCCGTCTTGTGCGCGATCTTAAAGCGATCGTCCTCGGCAGCGCCTTGCGCGGCACCCATGCCGCGAATCTGCCAATAGTCCTCGGGCACAAACGCCATGCGCTCGCGTTCGCGCTCGACCACCAGGGCAAGCGTCGGCGTCTGCACGCGGCCGGCGGAACGCACGTTGCCAAAGCCGCCAAACTTGGCGAGCGTCAGGTAGCGCGTGAGCACCGCACCCCAAATGAGGTCGATGTGCTGACGGCTCTCGCCGGCGTCGGCCAGGTTCTGGTCGAGCGAGACGAGGTTATCGAAGGCCTGCGTGATTTCGGCCTTGGTAAACGAAGAATACTGGGCGCGGGCGACCGGCAGGTCGGGCGCAACCTCGCGCACCTTGTTGAGGGCGTCCGAACCGATCAGCTCACCCTCGCGATCGAAGTCCGTGGCGATGATGACACTGTCGGACTTCTTGGCAAGGTTCTTGAGCGAGCGGATGAGCTCCTTCTCGGCCGGCAGCTTAATGACGGGTGCCCAGGTGAGGTAGGGCAGACTCTCGAGCTTCCAGCCCTTGATGGAGATACCGTCGGCAAGAAACGGCTTGCGCTTGGTGTCGTAGGGCGGGCGCGCCAGGCCATCGGGCATATCGGCCGGCAGCATCTCGCCGTCCTCAGTAACCGAATACCAGCCCAGCTTTTTATCGAACAGCACGCTGTCGCAAAAATCGGGCGCAAGGATGTGACCGGCAAGACCGATCGTCACGCACTCCTCGCCCTTCCACTCAAAACGGTAGATGGCGGTGTTGTACACCTTGTCCTTTTTGGGTTTGCCCGTGGACAGACGCTCGGCGATCTGTCGCGCGGCGTCGTTTTTCTCGGCGATGATGAGCTTCAAAAGAGGCTCCTATCTCGTGTCTCTGCGGCTACGCCCGCCCGTATGGCGGCCGACTTACGCCCTTGCTTGCTCAATCTGCCCGATGAGCCAATCGCACCAGGCATCCATGCCCTCGCCCTTGCGCGCGCTCACGGCAAACCGCGGCGCCTGCGGATTGAGGTCATCGAGTGTCTTAGTATACCTATCCATGTCAAAATCGAAAGCCGGAGCCACGTCGACCTTGTTGAGCAGCTGCGCGCCGGCGTGTTGGAAGATGCCCGGGTACTTGATGGGCTTGTCGTCGCCCTCGGGCACCGAGAGAATCATGATGGACAGGTTCTCGCCCAGGTCAAAGTCGACCGGGCAGACCAGGTTGCCCACGTTTTCGATAAAGATGACGTCGATGTTCTCCAGACCCACAGCCTGGTCGAAGGCGTCGACGGCCTCCATGATCATGTTGCCCTCGAGGTGGCACAGGCCGCCCGTGTTGATCTGGATGGCGGGCATGCCGGCTTCCTTCATGGTGATGGCGTCGACATCCGAGGCGATATCGCCCTCGATGACGGCGCAGCGCAGGCCGGCTTTGTCACGCAGGCGCTCGTTTGTGCCCAGAATCGTGGTGGTCTTACCCGAGCCGGGGCTCGACAGCACGTTGATCACGTAGGTGTTCGTCTGCTCAAATCGCTGACGCAGCTGATCTGCCAGGCGCTCGTTGCGCGACAGAATCGGCGATGCAATATCAATCGTTTTCTCAGCCATACTTAGCGCTCCTTACTTTGGCCCTTTATACCCCATCACTAGATGGCTAGCGGGCTAATCGTCGGGGGTTTCGATTTCGATGCTCGCGATATCGAGCTCGCGGCCGTGCAGTAGGCGCACGTTGGCACCACCGCACTGGGGACAGCGACAGTGGAAGCGATCGTGGTCGAAAACCTCGCCGCAGTCCAAGCATTCACTTTGCGGATGGACCTCCTCCACGGCAAGCTCGCAGCCTCGCGTGAACGGATCCTCGTCGCGAAATGTCTCCCACGCAAAATCGAGCGCCTCGCGCACGACCTCGGTCATATCCCCGATACGCAGCGTTACCAAAACGGCGCGCGAGGCCCCCGCCCCACGCGCCGCGCGAATCACTGTATCGAGTATGCCGTTGACAATGCCAACCTCGTGCATACCGATTTACTCCTCGCTATCCTCTTCGTCGTCCGAAAACAGGTCCAGACGGCTCACAAACAAGCCCTCCTTACCCTCGCGCGCGGTAATGACCACGCGAGCGATGGCGAGCGAAATCTCGTAGAGCGAGAGCAGGGCGCCATACATGAGGCCCAGCGTAACGGGCGAGCCGTCGGGCGTAATCACAGCCGAGCCCGCAAGCAGGCCAACGTATACGTAACGCCAGGCACTGCGGAAGGCCGCATAGGACACGATGTGGAAGACGGACAGGTAGAAGATGATGAGCGGCAGCTCAAACGCCACACCAAAGCCGATCATAAAGAGCAGCTCCATGTTGACGTAGTTCTCCAGGTCGGGCAGCGCCGTGGCGACGGCCGAGGTCTCGCCGATAAGCCACTCAAAGCCCGCAGGGATGATGATGAAGTAGCAGAAGATGGCACCCAGGAAGAACAGCACCGTCGAGGCGAGCACCGTGGGCACGACCCATTTGCGCTCGTTGGGACGCAGTGCCGGCAGGAAAAATGCCAGAATCTGCCAGATGATCATGGGCGTACACATGACCACGGCCATCTTGATGGCCAGCGAGAAGCGCAGGCCAAAGCCGCCGAGCGTGGTGGTGATGTAGAACTTACCGTCCGGCACAAAGGAGCGGATGGGATCTTCCAAGATGTCGAGCACCACGGGCGTGGCGAAATACAGCACGATAGCGGCGGCAAACACCGACACGACCACGATGGTCAGGCGGCGACGGAGCTCTCCCAGGTGATCGAAGAGCGGCATGCGCGCAGGTCCGATAGGCATTACTCATCGCCTCCCTTCGGGACATCGGCGGCAGCGGCGTCGTCCTCGGCCTCGAGCTCGCGGGCAAGTTGGTCGACGACGGCCTTGCGCTTGCGAGGGCGACGGGCGTAGAGGTCAGCCGTCGTGGGCTCTGCCGGCTCGGGCTCGGGCTCCGGCTCTGCAGCAGATTCGGGCTCGACGGTGGCAGCGGTGGCAGCGGCAGGCTCGGCACCCTCGGCCTCGGACTCCTCAGCAGCACCCTCGCCCTCGGCGGCAGCCTCGCTCGCGGCCTTCTCGGCAGCAAGACGGGCGCGACGCTCGGCAAAGGTCTCCTTCTTGGCGGGCGCTGCCGTCTCGGCGGCATCCTCGTCCGCATCGGAATCGTCGTCGGTCGCAGCAGCCTTCTTGGGCTTGACCGGGGCCGACGCGGCCTCGCTCACCGGATCGATAATCTCGGACTGAACAACGGCCGTCATCTTTTCCTGCGTCTCGCGGAACTGACGGATGGCACGGCCGATCGTGCGGCCCATCTGCGGGAGCTTATCCGGGCCAAACAGCAAAAAGCCGAAGACCACGATGATCGCGAGCTCACCCTCTCCAATACCAAACACACATACCTCCAAGGCTCGATGTGAGTCGAGCCCGCACCGCGCCATTCGGCCGGAACTCGTCTATTCATTCGGTCAAGTATAGCGCCCGGACGCCAAAACGTCCGAGCGCATCACAAACATATGCCAAACGGCACGCCCTTTTGGGGGCAAAGATTATGCAGCGGTGATCGAAATCTCCTGGTCGACACCCAACAGCTGGACCACGCGCATCACCGGGGGCTGCACATTGGTGCAGCTAAAGCGCTTGCCGTGGTCGACCGCGTGGTGCGCGGCGCCCACGAGCACGCCAATGCCCGTCGAATCGATGTAGCTCACCTGGGCAAAATCGAGCTCAACGGCCTCAGTGGGCTGCTCGAGCGCCAGGTCGATGGCATTGCGCAGGCTATCGGCGTTAGAGATATCGATCTCGCCGGTTACCTTAATGGTGTAGAGCTCTGGCGTGGGGTTGGTGGAAATACCCAAATCCATGTATACGCTCCTTTACGTATCGAAAGTGCGGATAGTACTGGGCGCGGACTTGCGGGGTCCTACGCGTTAGGCGCGCTCGGCACGCGCAAGCTCGGCAGCGACGAGCTTGACGGCCAGCACCAGCACGTCGAGCGCGGCCTCCAGGTCCTCAACCGTGGGATAGCTCGGCGCGATGCGGATGTTGGTGTCGCGCGGATCCTTGCCATAAGGCCAGGTGGCACCAGCCGGCGTGAGCTTGACGCCCAGGTCGGCACAAAGCGCGGCGACCTTTTGGGCCGAGCCCTCGGGACCATCGAAGCTCACAAAGTAGCCGCCGCGGGGATGCGTCCAAGTGGCGCAACCCGTATCGCCCAGACCCTCAGTGAGCTTGCGCTCAACGGCCTCAAAGCGCGGGCGCAAGAACTCGGCATGCTTTTTCATGTGTTCCTTGACCGCCTTGATGGTGGGAAGGAAGCGCACGTGACGCAGCTGGTTGAGTTTGTCGGCGCTGATAAGGCCGGCCTTCAGGCGCTTGGAGAACTCCGCGATAACCGCGGGGCTCGCACCGATAAAGCCGATGCCGGCGCCCGGGAAGGTAATCTTGGACGTCGAGGCGAATGCCACCACGCGGTCCTCGGTGCCCGCCGCGCGGGCAAGATCGAAGATGTTGGCGAGCTCGTCGGTCTCGTCGTACAGGTCGTGCACGCAGTAGGCGTTGTCCCAGAAGATGCGGAAATCGGGCGCGGCCGTGGGCATCTCGACCAGGCGACGCACGGTGTCCTCGCTAAAGGTGATGCCCGTGGGGTTGGAATACTTGGGCACGCACCAGATACCCTTGATGGAATCGTCGGCGGCAACGAGGCGCTCGATCTCGTCCATGTCGGGGCCGTTGTCGGTCATCGCGACGGGGACGTTCTCGATGCCCAAGTCGGCGGTGATGCCAAAGTGGCGATCGTAGCCGGGAACGGGGCACAAGAACTTGACCTTCTTGCCGTCGTGCGCGGCCTCGTAAGCCTCCCAGGGCTCGCTGCCGCACGAGCCGCAGCGCCAGAACATACCGGCGATATCGTGCTCGATCAGCAAACTCGACGAACCCAGCACGAGCGTCTGCTCGGCAGGACAACCCAGGAACTCCCCCGCCAGCTTGCGTGCCGAGGGAATGCCCTCAAAGCAGCCGTAGTTGGAGCAGTCGACGTTGCCGTCATGCAGATCGGCATCGGCATTGAGGATATCGAGCATGGGTCGAGAGATGTCCACCTGGGAGGGCGACGGCTTGCCGCGGGCCATGTCGAGCGCCAGGCCCTTGGCCTTGACCTCGGCGACCTCGGCTTTGAGCGCCTCGATGGCGGCATCGAGTTCGGTGGTTTCCATCTTCTGGTAGATCGTCTGCATGGGGTGCGACCTTTCGCGAAGCGGTACGTTGCAGTTCGTCTAAGTATAGACCGCCATCGTCGCAACGTTATGAAGCCGTGATAGATTAAGTTCATCGCAATCAATTACGAATCGCCGCGCATGCCGGCGTGGGGCGCCCAAGGAGGCACTATGGAGTACGGATCGTTTCAGGCCGAGGAATTCGGCGACTTGCAGCGCCTGGTCGACGGACTGTTTTACGACCGCCACGCCATCGACCGCCTGGATCTGATCGTACAGGCCGAAATCTTGGACCTGGCGCCCGACCTCATGGAGATCGTGAATCTTTTGCCGCCCGGCTACTACGACCGCCAGTCACTTTGCGACCAGCTCAACTCCGCCTTGGCCGCCCACGGCTGGGGCGCCGTCTACGGAACGGTGGAATAAGCCTAGTCATTGGAGACGTGGCCAAATAAATGAAACGCCGTTTGTGACAGTACTCACAAACGGCGTTTTTGCATACGAGGGTATCCGGAGCATGTCCGGCCCCGGTTTTCGCGCGCCTACTCGTTCTTGGGCGCGGGGTGTTTGCAGATCACGCTCATGTAGATCATGCCGAGCACGGCAGCGGTGACCGAACCGGCAAGGATGGCGGCCTTGGCAGCCAGGACCTCAAACTGGGCCGTCGGGAAGGCAAGGCCGCTGATGAGAATCGACATGGTAAAGCCGATGCCACCCAGAATGCCCACACCGGCAATCATGTGCCAGTTGACATTGTGCGGCAGCTCGCAGGCCCTAAGCTTAACCAGGGCAAACGTCATGCCAAAGATACCAATCGGCTTGCCCAGCAGCATGCCAAAGTACACGCCGAGCGTCACCGGGTCGGTGAGCAGTGTGCTCATGTCCACGCCCACCAGGCGAACCTGCGCGTTCACGAACGCAAAGATCGGCAGAATCACAAAGTTGACCGGCGTGGAGATCAGACGCTCCATGCGGATGAGCGGCGGGGTCACGCGGTGCATGACGCGCTCAACCTTGGTGGTCGAGACGGTAAAGTCATGCTGGCCCAGGATGTGTGCCTCGTCGTCGTAGCGGTCATCGAGCAGCGGCAGGCACTCGCCCAGCCAGTCGGTCAGACTATCGAGCTTAACACCGCACTTGGCCGGGATGGTAAAGGCCAAGATGACGCCAGCAAGCGTAGCGTGCACGCCGCTCTTGAACATGCAGAACCACAACAGCAGACCCAGTACCGAATACGGGGCGAGGCGGTAATGCTGCGTCTTGTTGAGCCACACGAGCGCGCAGGTCACAAGCGCGGCGGCGCCCAACCAAAACGGATTGGGGCTCTGACCGTAGAAGATGGCGATGGCGGCGATGGAGATGAGGTCGTCGGCAATGGCGAGCGTCGAGAAGAACACGCGCACGCCGTTGGGCACGCGGTTGCCCAAAAGCGATAGCACGCCCAGCGCAAAGGCAATATCGGTTGCCATGGGGATGGCCCAACCGTTGCGGGCGCCGGCATGGTTAAAGATCAGGTAGATGCAGGCGGGAACGACGACGCCGCCCACGGCCGCCAGCATGGGAAGCATGGCCTGGCGCGGATTCTTGAGCTCGCCGACCGTCATCTCGTACTTAAGCTCAATGCCCACCAGCAAAAAGAAAATCGCCATGAGGAAGTCGTTGACGAAAAGCTCAACGGTGAGACCGGCCGTAAAGTTGCCCAGACCCACATACAGCGGGGTCTCCAAAAAGTGATGGATGGCCTCGTAGGCATCGGTATTGGCGCAAATGACGGCGGCGATGGCGGCGAAGACCATGACGGCGGCGGAAATCGTGCCGTTCTCGGCGATGCGCTCCCAGATGTCGTGACGTTCAAAGCGCTTGCGCTCACGAACGTTGAACAGCTGCTCAGTTGCTGCCATGGGCGGCTCCTTTCGCGGGAAAGCTCCCGTCTTAAAAAAGCACGGCCCGCCCAAGTGGCGGCGCCGCGCTCTAACATATTACGCTTGCATCTAGCCTACCCTGCACGACAAGCACGCAGGCGCGGCCGAAAAGCGGAACCACAGGTTGAACATTATTTGCTCAACGGCGCGGGCACGCCTGTCCAAGAGACGACGCGGCGCCGTTCACAAAAAACGACCGGAGCGCGGGGTGTCCGCGATCCGGTCGTGGCGTTTGGTCAGCTAAACCTAGCAGGCAGCCATGATGGGGGCAGCGACCTGCTTCTTACGGGAGAGGACGCCCGGCATCCAGACGCCGTCGTGCTCGTCGGCAATGCCCAGGCCCTTCTGAGCAGCCTCGGTCTCGCCCTCGAGCAGGACCTGCGAGCCCTCCTCCATGATGTCGGTGATGCACAGGACGATGCCGTCGGCACCCTTCTCGGCGGCGTAGGCGCGCATGGCCTCGCGGATCTCGTCAATCATGCCAAGCGCACGGGTCTTGTCGACGGTCTCGTACTGGCCGATGAGCAGCTTCTTGCCAGCGGGCTCGAACATCTTGATGTCGTTGCCGACCATCTCGGCTGCGGTGAAGGAGCCGGACGGACGGGTAAGGAAGACCTCCATGCCAAACTTGACCGGGTCGACGCCCCCCTGCTCGCCGAGCTTGGCGGCGACGGCGCGGTCGACATCGGTGGTGGTGGGGCTCTTGAGCATGAGCGTGTCGGTCATCATGGCCGAGAGCAGCAGCTTGGCCTGGACGTCGGAAAGCTCAACGCCGAGCACGCCGGCGAGCTTGGTGACGATGGTGCAGCTGGAGCCCCAGGGCAGGCAGATGTAGTGCAGCGGGCCGGCGGTCTCGAAGTCGCCGATGCGGTGATGATCGACAACACCAAAGACCGTGGCGTCCTTAAGGCCGGCGACGGACTGGGCAGACTCGTTGTGGTCGGTGAGGACGACGAGCTGACCGGCCTCGACGGACTCGATCACGCGGGGCTCGGCAATGCCGGCGTCTGCGAGCAGCTTGGCGGACTCGGCCGGAAGCTGGCCCAGAGCGCAAGCCTCGTAGGTGTTGCCGGCATACTCAACCTGGTTGAGCAGCTGGGACAGGACGACGGCACTCATGATGGCGTCGTTATCGGGGTTCTGGTGACCAAAGACAAGAACGTTTGCCATGGATATCCTCCACTTGATATGTGTACTTGGACGTAGCTATGGTAGCACGCCGATGCCGAGCCTTCGCAGACGGAAGGGCCACGGCATATTTTGGGGCAAGTGTTGGGGCGAAGTCTGCCCCCTTTGCACCAGCTATTTGCCGGCGGCGCGCAGAGCTACGTAGGCGGCACCGATGATGCCGGCGTCGTTTCCGAGCGAAGCGACCTTAATGGGCGTCTCGCGCGAGGCGGAGAGCGCGTAGCGCTGGAAGTACTCGCGAGCCTTGTCGAGGTAGACATCGGCCGAGGCGGAGGCGCCGCCGCCGATAAGGAACATCTCGGGATCGACCACGTTGGCAATAAGCGCCAGTGCGCGACCGAGATAGTCGGCCATGGTATCGGCCGCGGCAAGCGCGAGCTTGTCGCCCTCGCGGCAGGCCTGGAACACGTCCTTGGAATCGGAGGGACCGGTGAGCTCGATGGGCTCGACACCCGCCTTCTCGCACTCGGCAAGGTAGTTGCTCACCACGCCGGTGGCGCTGGAATACTGCTCCAGGTGGCCATGGCCGCCGCAGCCGCAGGTACGCTCCTCAGCCGGATTCAGGCACATGTGGCCAATCTCGCCGCCGGCGCCCACAACGCCCGATACCACGTCGCCGTTAACGATAACACCGCCGCCCACGCCGGTACCGATGGTGACCATCACCACGTTCTGTACGCCCTTGGCAGAGCCGAGCCAGGCCTCGCCCATGGCAGCGGCGTTGGCATCGTTCTCATACTTAACGACCGCATCGGGGCAGTGCTCCTGAATGGCGACCCTCAGCTCGGGCAGGTTAATGGCAATGTTGGCCTTGACCTTGGCATCGCCCGACGCCGGAATGGGGCACGGAACGGCCAGGCCAATGCCTGCCACAAAGGCGCGCGGAATCTGCACCTTGGCGACCACCTGGTCGATAGCCTCGGTCACCGCGGCAAAGCCCGCAGCGTCAACGATGGGAGGCGTAGGCACGCTGGCCTTGGCAAGCAGGTTACCGTCTTCGTCGAACAGGCCCTCCTTGACCGAAGTGCCGCCGACGTCAATGCCGATGTAGTACTGCTTAGGTTCC
>CABUOF010000027.1 GCA_902493125.1 uncultured Collinsella sp.
ACGGGACTTTACGAACTCCACGACGGTACCGTTATCGGTGACGGGATCGGTGTTGGGCATGGAGCACACGCCGGTAAAGCCGCCCTTGGCAGCTGCGCGGGTACCGCTCTCGATGTCCTCTTTGACCTCGTAGCCGGGCTCGCGAAGGTGAACGTGCATATCCACCAGGCCGGGGACGAGGTACTTGCCGGAAAGGTCGCGGACCTCGGCTCCCTCGACGGCGAGATTCTCGCCGACCTCGGCGATCTTGTCGCCGTCAATCAGGACGTCAACGACACCGTCAAGCTCGACGGACGGGTCGACGACGTGGGCATTCTTAAGAAGCAAGGCCATTATCGGCACCTCCAAGCAGCAGATACAGGATAGCCATACGCACGCAGATACCGGCGTAGACCTGCTCCAGGATGACGGAGCGTTGCGGGTGGTCGGCCATATAGGAATCGAACTCGACGCCGCGGTTGATGGGGCCCGGGTGGCAGATAATCGCGTCGGGCTTCATGAGCTTCTCGCGGTCCTTGGTCAGACCGAAGAGCTTGTGGTACTCACGAATGGTCGGGAACGGGGCACCCTCGAGACGCTCCTGCTGCACGCGCAGCATGTAGACGACGTCCAGCTCGGGCAGGACGGAATCGAGGTCGCTCGTCACGTGGTCGCAGCCCAGGACCTCGGGCGCCGGCGGCAGCAGCGTGCCGGGGGCGACGGCGTAGGTCTCGCAGCCCATGATCTTAAGGGCGGGGATCAGCGAGCCGCAGACGCGGGAGTGCGCGATATCGCCGACGACGGCGACCTTCAGACCGTGGAAGTCACCCTTGTGCTCCCAGATGGTGTACAGGTCGAGCAGGGCCTGCGTGGGATGGTTGTGCTTGCCGTCAC
This sequence comes from uncultured Collinsella sp., assembly GCA_902493125.1. Classification (GTDB taxonomy): domain Bacteria; phylum Actinomycetota; class Coriobacteriia; order Coriobacteriales; family Coriobacteriaceae; genus Collinsella. The sequence goes on from CABUOF010000027.1 coordinate 874, forward strand.
CGGCGCAGATGACGCTCGCGGGCGAGTTCTGCGTGACGATGTAGGGAGCACCGGCGTGCTTATCGCGCACGACGATGCAGTCGATCTTGTAGGCGTTGAGGGTCTCGACGGTGTCGACGAGGCTCTCGCCCTTGACCGTGGAGGTCGAGGAGCCGCCAAAGTTAAGGCTGTCGGCCGAAAGACGCTTCTCGGCGAGCTCGAAGGAGCTGCGGGTGCGCGTCGAGGGCTCGTTGAACATGTTGACGATGGTCTTGCCCTTGAGCGTGGGGACCTTCTTGATAGCACGCTCGTTGACCTCGGAGAACGCCTTGGCGGTCTCGAGGATGAGCTTGATGTCCTCTTCGGAGTACTCGGTAATGTCGATCAGGTGCTTATGGTTGAACGCCACGGTACTACTCACCTCCCAGCGGCGCGGAGCCCACGTGGGAACCCGGCGCGACGTCGTTAATCTCGACGGCGGTGTGGCCGTCAACTTCCTTCATATATAGGTGCACGTTCTCCTCATGCGACGAGGGAACGTTCTTGCCGACAAAGTCCGGCGAGATGGGGAGCTCTCGGTGGCCGCGGTCAACGAGGACTGCCAGCTCGATGCGGCTCGGACGGCCCAGGTCCATGACGGCGTCAAGAGCGGCGCGGATGGTACGGCCCGTATACAGGATGTCGTCCACCAGCACGACGCGCTTGCCGTCGACGCTGAAGGGAATGTTGGTAGCGTGGATCGCGGGAGCGAAATTGGTCGCATAGTCATCGCGGTAGAAGCTGATGTCCAGGCTGCCGAGCGGAACGTCGACGCCCTCGATCTCCTTGATCTCCTCGGCGAGCTTCTTTGCCAGAAGGTCGCCGCGCGTGACGATGCCGACCAGAGCGAGATCTTCACAGCCCTCGTTGCGCTCGAGAATCTCGTGCGCGATGCGGGTCATCGCTCGATTGACGGCGGTCTCGTCCATGATGACCGCCTTGGGGGAAGTCGTGCCCATCGATCTCCTTCCTCACATGTCTTGACTGCTGACACAGTCAAAAAAAATAGATGCCCGACCGCTCAAAGCGGACCAGACACCCACAGGAAGGGCTGCTCTTTGGCAGCAATGTAATTCCATGCGGGTATCTCGTACCCCTTTAATGGTCAAGAGATAGTGTAGCCAACCTCGAGCTTAATTGCGAGCATAAATACAGAGCAATCCGTAAACGGAGCCCAATGCTCCATAAACCTATATATATTTGTGGGACGAGCTTGAAAACGCGCGCACGAGCTGGCATAATCCCCTCTGCTGCACGCAAATCGGATCTACGTCCAGGGCCGTGGCGTGAGCACTATCGCCAAAAGAGGAATATCTCTGTGTAGATTACGCACAGGGAGCTGCTTCTGTGCTATAGTTCAGGCTTGTTTGTTAACGCGACATGTTCGTTTGTCGCCCAAGGAGGGTCAGTTATGTCCAAAGTTTGCGAAGTTTGCGGTAAGCACCCCGTTGCCGGTCGCTCCATCAGCCACTCTCACCGCGTCACCAACCGTAAGTTCCGCCCCAACATCCAGCGCGTCTACGTCGTCGTCGATGGTCACCGTCGCAAGATGAACGTTTGCTCCACCTGCCTCAAGTCTGGCAAGGTTGCGCGCTCCTAAATAAGGTCTTACCAACAAGTACCTCGGACTCTCCGGGTCAAAGACCTCGCGTTCATATAGAACTTACCAAAGGCGCCCTCCCCAATGAGGGCGCCTTTTTGCACTCATTGGGGACAGACTTACATGAGTGTTTTCACGCATTTGGGACAGACATTACGCAGGCCGGCAGCGGTTCGGCCCCTGCCTCACGCAGCCTCCCTCCAGCCTACGGTGGCCTTGGTCACGCTTGTAGCGCCGATGCCGGTGATACGGGCAATTTGCTTGACCGTGAGATGTGCCCGCCTGAGCCTCAGCAGACACGCATCACGATCGGGGCGTGGCAGGGCCTTGAGCAGCGCAGGATCTATGCTCGGAAGGACTTCGCGCGCAACGGAAAGAGCATCCTCATCGAGGATCCGTCGGCGTGGAAGGATCTCAACTGACCAGATCCGCCCGGCAACTTCCTTAAGATGCTCACAATAGTGACGAGACCCCCCGACAATATCGAGCATAGGGGCCGCATCGCAGATGTCAAAGGGATCGTAGCCCAGCTGGTATGCCCTAAAGCTTGACCAGCGGTATGCTTCGAGAGAGTCGATCGCACCTTTCACAGGATTGAGATGGATATAATCGAGTAGCTGCACCGCCTGTGTGTCCGACTCAACCGCAACACGCGAATAGCGATTGTCAAACAGATGGCCCGTTCTTCCCGTTTCCCATTGAAATACTTAGCATACGCCGTCAGTGCGCACTGCATTGCCTTTGAAAGGTTGTCATATGGGTCATCAACCATCAAATGGAAGTGGTTGTCCATAAGGCACCAAGCCAACACTGCCACTTTATGGCGTGCAAACCTGTCCGAGATGTCCGATAAGAAACGATATCGGTCAGAGTCATCTTCAAAAATAATCTGTTTGGAGTTGCCACGGTCAAAGACGTGGTAATAGCCGGTGAGCGAAACGGCGCGGGCGCATCGGGGCATAATCTCTCCTTTCAAAACTGAACAGGCAACACCTAAAAGGAGAGAAGGAACGCGAAATGCTGAGCCTGTGACCTATTTATATCCAATGATCGGCAAAAACAGGTTCAGAACGGCAAAATGGCAAAACGATGTCTGTCCCAAATGAGTGAAAGCACTCATGTAAGTCTGTCCCCAATGAGCGGGGAGATGGAGCAGGCAGATAGTTTTAGTTAAAACGCTTCATTTTATTGAAGCGGTTTAGTGTGCCTTTTACGGGAATCTTACCGTTCACCGAATAATTTCTTGCTATCATGCAAGGCGTAGGGTAAATCTCCGATCGCAAGGAGACACAAATGGTGAAAAAGTCACCGGAAAACACTACTCCCGCAATTGTGGACAACGTAGAGGCGCTTGAGGCTAAGCTCGCTCAGATGCGAGAGGCCCAGGCGCTTTTTGCTACGTACACGCAGGAGCAGGTCGACAAGATCTTCTATGAGGCCGCCATGGCCGCCAACAAGGCTCGTATCCCGTTGGCGAAGATGGCCATCGAGGAGACCGGCCGCGGCGTTCTTGAGGACAAGGTCATCAAGAACCACTACGCCGCAGAGTACATCTACAACGCTTACAAGAACACCAAGACCTGTGGTGTCCTGGAGCGCGACGAGGCTTACGGCATCACCAAGATCGCCGAGCCCATCGGCATCGTGGGCGCCGTCATCCCGACGACCAACCCCACCTCCACCGCGATCTTCAAGACGCTGATCTGCCTGAAGACCCGCAACGCCATCATCATCTCCCCGCACCCGGCTGCCGCCAAGTGCACCATCGCCGCCGCCAAGCTCGTGCTTGACGCCGCCGTCAAGGCCGGCGCCCCCGAGGGCATCATCGGCTGGGTCGATGTCCCCTCCATCGAGCTGACCAACATGGTCATGCGCGACGTCGACATCATCCTCGCCACCGGTGGCCCGGGCATGGTCAAGGCCGCTTACTCCTCGGGCAAGCCCGCCCTGGGCGTTGGCGCCGGTAACACCCCGGTCGTCATCGACGACACCGCCGACGTGCTGCTCGCCGTCAACTCCATCATCCACTCCAAGACCTTCGACAACGGCATGATCTGCGCTTCCGAGCAGTCCGTGACTGTCATCGACAGCATCTATGACCAGGTTAAGGCCGAGTTCCAGAAGCGCGGCTGCTACTTCGTCAAGCAGGGTGCCGAGATGGAGGCCCTGCGTGCCGCCATGTTCAAGAACGGCGCTCTCGATCACCGCATCCCCGGCATGGCCGCTGCCAAGATCGCCGAGCTCGCCGGCATCGAGGTTCCCGCCAAGACCAAGATCCTGATCGCCGAGGTCACCTCCACCGACCCCGCCAAGGAGGAGTTCTCCCACGAGAAGCTCTCCCCGGTCCTGGCCATGTACCACGCCAAGGACTTCCAGGAGGCCGTCGACAAGGCCGAGCACCTGGTGCTCGCCGGTGGCCCGGGCCACACCGCCTCTCTGTACGTGCACCCCGCTCAGGCCGAGAAGATCAGCCTGTTCGAGCACGTCATGAAGGCCTGCCGTATCGTCATCAACACCCCGTCCTCGCACGGCGGCATCGGTGACCTGTACAACTTTGGCATGAAGCCGTCTCTGACCCTGGGCTGCGGCTCCTGGGGCGGCAACTCCGTCTCCGAGAACGTTGGGGTGAAGCACTTGATCAACGTTAAGACTGTGGCCGAGCGCCGTGAGAACATGCTGTGGTTCCGCGCTCCCGAGAAGGTCTACTTCAAGAAGGGTTCCACGCCCGTCGCCCTCGACGAGCTGGGCAACGTCATGGGCAAGAAGCGCGCCTTCATCGTCACCGACCAGTTCCTCTTCAAGAATGGCAACACCCGCGCCATCGAGGCCAAGCTCGACGAGATGGGCATCGCCCACGACTGCTTCTACGACGTCGAGCCCGATCCGTCGCTGCAGTGCGCACGTCGCGGCGCCAAGCAGATGGCTCTCTTTGAGCCGGACGTCATCATCGCCGTCGGCGGTGGCTCCGCTATGGACGCCGGCAAGATCATGTGGATGATGTACGAGCACCCCGAGTGCAAGTTTGAGGACATGGCCATGGACTTCATGGACATCCGCAAGCGTATCTTCACCTTCCCCGAGATGGGCAAGAAGGCCTACTTCGTCGCCGTCCCGACCTCTTCGGGTACCGGCTCCGAGTGCACGCCGTTCGCCATCATCACCGACAAGGAGACCGGCATCAAGTGGCCGCTCGCCGACTACGCGCTGCTCCCCAACATGGCTATCGTCGACGCCGACAACTGCATGACCGCCCCGCGCGGCCTGACCGCTGCCTCCGGCATCGACGTCATGACCCACGCCATCGAGTCCTACGTCTCCATCATGGCTTCCGACTACACCAAGGGCCTCTCCGAGCGCGCTGCCAAGCTTGTCTTTGAGAACCTGCCCTCCAGCTTCACGAACGGCGCCAAGGACCCGCATGCCCGCGAGGAGATGCACAACGCCTCCTGCATGGCCGGTATGGCCTTCGCCAACGCCTTCCTGGGCCTCAACCACTCCATGGCCCACAAGCTCGGCGCCTTCCATCACCTGCCCCACGGCCTCGCAAACGCCGTCATCCTGACCCGCGTCATGCGCTACAACGCCGCCGAGGCTCCCGTCAAGATGGGCACCTTCTCCCAGTATCCTTACCCCAACGCGCTGCACAACTACGCCGAGATGGCCAAGTACTGCGGCATCGAGGGCAAGGACGACAAGGAGGTCTTCGAGAACTTCATCACGAAGCTCGAAGAGCTCAAGGACTTCATCGGCGTCAAGAAGACCATCGCCGACTACGGTGTTGACGAGCAGTACTTCCTCGACACCCTCGACGAAATGACCGAGCAGGCTTTCAACGACCAGTGCACCGGCGCCAACCCGCGCTACCCGCTCATGAGCGAGATCAAGGAGCTCTACCTGGACGCCTACTACGGCCGCGAGCCCCAGGATTACGCCGTCTGCTAGTTTTAGCACGGTTTTTAACGGCGGGGGTGCACGGGTGTTTCACACACCCCCGCCGTCGCTTCTATCGCATCGTTGAAAGGATGCAACCATGCTGCTACCCGATTCCAAGACCGAGCTCGTCCGCCGTGGCAACAAGGTCGTTTACGACCTGGGCGACAAGATTGTCAAGGTCTTTAACGAGACCAAGCCTGTCTCCGACGTGTTCAACGAGGCTTTGAATCTTGCCCGCATCAATGAGTGCGGCATCCGCAGCCCCAAGGCGCTCGAGGTTTCCCAGCTCGAGAACGCCAACGGCTGGGCGCTCGTGACCGAGAAGGTTCCGGGCACCACCCTTGCCGAGAAGATGACTGCCGAGCCCCAGCGCTTTGGTGAGTACCTCGAGATGTTCGTCGACCTCCAGATCGAGATCCACGGCTACACCTCCCCGCTGCTCAACCGTCAGCGCGACAAGTACGCCCGCATGATCGACAGCCTTGATCAGCTCAATGCCACCACGCGCTACAACCTTCAGGAGCGTCTGGACGGCATGACCAAGGAGTTCAAGGTCTGCCACGGCGACTTCAACCCCTCCAACGTCATCGTCGGCGACGACGGCCAGCTCTATGTGTGCGACTGGGCACACGCCACCCAGGGCTCCCCTGCTGCCGACGTTGCCACCACCTACCTGCTCTTTGCCCTCAACAGCAAGGATCAGGCTGAGGCCTACCTGGAGCTCTACTGCGACCGCGCCGACATGCCCATGCAGGTCGTGCGTCAGTGGACGAGCATCGTCGCCGCTTCCGAGCTCGCTCGTAAGCGCAACGTGAACGATGAGTTCCTGAAGAACTGGATCGACGTCGTCGATTATCAGTAATATCTGAGCGATTTATTTCGCATCGGAGGCACAAGGAAAACCCCGCAGCTCACATGGGCTGTGGGGTTTTCCTTTTAGATATCGAGGATGCCACAAGATAAAAGGACGACCCCGCATCTCCCCGATCTGGAGAAATGCGGGGCCGTCCCGTATATCGAACTACAAGCGAAATCGTCGATTAACGGCGTGCTGCCTTCACAAGCTCGGCGACCTTGGCGACGACCTCGTCGATCGCCACATCCTCGCGCTCACCCGTGGCACGGTCCTTGAGCTCAACGGTGCCATTCTTAAGGCCACGCTTACCCAGAACGACCTGATACGGGAAGCCCATAAGGTCGTTGTCGGCAAACTTAAAGCCGGGACGCTCGTCGCGGTCGTCGACGACAACCTCGATACCCTCGGCGCACAGGCCATCAACGATCTGCTCGCAGACGGTAGCGCACTCCTCCTTCTTGGGATCGAGCGGAATCACCGCGACCTCGTACGGGGCAACGGAGACCGGCCAGACGATACCGTGCTCGTCGTTGTGCTGCTCCACGACAGCAGCAAGCGAGCGGGACACACCAACGCCGTAGCAGCCCATGATGAGCGGCTTCTCCTTGCCGTCCTCGTCCATAAAGGTGGCACCCATGGCCTCGGAATACTTGGTGCCCAGCTGGAAGACCTGAGAGACCTCGATGCCGCGGGCAGCGGAGAGCGGCTTGCCGCAGTGCGGGCAGGGGTCGCCGGCGACAACGGTGACCAGATCAGCCCACTCGTCGACGGTAAAGTCGCGCTCGGGGCAGGCACCGGTAAAGTGATAGTCGACCTCGTTGGCACCGCAGGCCCACTGCTTGGACTCGCGCAGGCTCTCGTCGCAGACCAGACGAATGCCCTCGGGCAGGTTAACCGGTCCGATAAAGCCCTTATGCAGACCGTAGGTCTGGAGCTCCTCATCGGTCATCATGCGATAACCCTTGCCAAAGACATGCTCGGCCTTGCAGTCATTGAGCTCATGATCGCCCGGGACAATGGCCACGACTGGCTTGCCCTCGGCATCGATGAGAGCCAAGGACTTGCGCGTGCCGTTCTCGGGGAAGCCAAAGAACTTTGCAACGGCCTCGATGGGGCCCATGCCCGGAGTCTTGACCTTGGTGAGCGTACCGTCGCCAGGACCCTCGGTCACAACGACCTTGGTGCTTGCGGCCTCATCGTCGGCAGCGAAGCCGCAATCGTCGCAGTAGACGAGCGAAGCCTCGCCGGCGTCGGCCAAAGCCATATACTCGACGGAGGTATCGCCACCGATCTCGCCGGAGTCGGCGACAACGGGCAGGGCCTTGATGTAGCAGCGCTCGCAAATGTTGGCATAGGCCTGCTTCATCTTGTCGTACTCCTCCTGCAGGCTCTCCTGCGTGGCGGAGAAGCTGTAGGCGTCCTTCATGATGAACTCGCGACCGCGCATCAGGCCAAAGCGGGGACGGAACTCGTCACGGAACTTGTCCTGGATGTGGTAGAGGTTGACGGGAAGCTGCTTATAGGAGCGCAGTTCATTGCGCACCAGGGCGGTGACAGTCTCCTCGTGGGTGGGGCCCAGCACGAACTCACGGCCGTGACGGTCATCGAAGCGCACGAGCTCCTTGCCATAGGCATCGATACGGCCGGACTCACGCCACAGCTCGGCATCGACCATGATAGGCATCATGAGCTCCTGGGCACCGGCGGCATCCATCTCGTCGCGCACGATGTTCTCGATCTTGCGGATCGAGCGCCATGCGAGCGGCAGATAGGAATACAGGCCGGCGGCCTCCTTGCGGATCATGCCGGCGCGAAGCAGCAGACGGTGGCTCGCAAGCTCGGCGTCCGCCGGATCCTCTTTGAGCGTCGGCGCGTAAAGCTTAGACATATACATTGCTCGAGTCATTTACTTCTCCTCAATAAGCTTGTCGACCTCGGCCATGAGCGCGTCGACAATTTGATCCTCAGCTACTTTACCAATGATCTGGCCATGCGAAAAGAGCAGGCCCTGACCTCGTCCACAGGCCACGCCCAAGTCGGCGTCGGAAGCCTCGCCGGGGCCATTAACGGCACATCCCATCACGGCGATGGAAAGCGGCGCGGAATAGTTCTTCAGTCGCTCGGTAACCTCCTCGGCGATGGGAATGAGGTTGACCTGGCAACGAGCGCACGTGGGACACGAGACAATCTCGGGACCACGGCGACGCAGGCCCAGCGACTGCAAAATTCCCCAGGCAACCGGCGGCTCCTCAACCGGATCGGCTGTGAGCGACACACGCATGGTGTCGCCAATGCCTTCGGAAAGCAAGATACCCAAGCCTACAGAGCTCTTGATGGTGCCCTGGAGCTTGGTCCCCGCCTCCGTCACGCCCAGGTGAAGCGGAACGTGGGGAATCTCACGCGACAGGGCTCGATAGGTATCAAGCGTCGTTTGCACGCTATGGGCCTTGGCCGAAAGCACAATGTTCGTAAAACCGCGGTCCTCAAAGTGCTTGACGAAACGCTCGCTCGACATCACGAGCTTCTCGGGCTGCGTAAGCTCGTCGCGCTCAGCGATATCCTGCTCGAGTGAGCCGGCGTTGACACCGATGCGAATCGCACAGCCCGCAGCGCCGGCGGCGTCGATGACGGCATCGACCTTAGCCCAATCGCCGATATTGCCGGGATTGATGCGAAGCTTGGCGGCACCAGCCTCGACGGCGCCGATGGCGAGCTTATGGTTAAAGTGAATATCGGCGACGATCGGCACCGGAGACTCGGCACAGATGGTGCGGAAACCCTCAAGCGCGGCCTCGGTGGGCACGCTCACGCGCACGATATCGCAGCCAGCCTGCGCCAACGCGCACACTTGCGCAAGCGTTGCCTGGGCGTCAGCGGTATCGGTGCAGGTCATGGATTGGACCACCACCGGCGCGCCGCCACCGATCTGCACACCGCCCACATGCACGGGGCGCGTCAACTCGCGCGGCAAAGGATGGGTTAAAGACAATCCAAACACTCCCCTACAAAATAAATCGAAGGACGTCGGAACGAAGCATATAGACAAATAGCAGTGCAAAGAGCGCGATGCCAACATAGCTCACAATCGTCTGCACCTTGAGTGGCAGCTCGCGACCCGCAAACTTTTGAATGATCTCGATGACCAGCTTGCCGCCATCGAGTGGTGGGATGGGCAACAGGTTCATAAAGCCAAGCGAGAACGAAATGAGGGCGGCAAACGAAAGGAACGTGGCAGGGCCGGCAGCAGCAGCCTGTGAGGACATAACGCTAATGCCCACGATCGAAGAAGACTGATCGAGAATCTCCATCGTATGCTGCGGCTGGAGCAGGCGCATCACGCCCTCCGCTGTCCGCACGACATAGGAGAACGACAGGCGAGCCGACGTGATGGGGTCTAAACGGACCACCTGCGTAGAGGCATACACACCTAGGCGCTCGTCCTCTTTGAGCGCAACCGAGGTCGAATGCTGCTTGCCGTCGCGCTCATACTCAATGGCGATATCGTCCTTACCGGCGGCCTTGCCGATGGCATCGTAAACGTCCATCCAGGTAGCGCACGATACTCCGTCAACCGAAAGGATCGCGTCGCCGCCCTCGATACCCGCCTTGGCGGCAATAGACCCCTCGTCAACCTGACCGATCACGTTGGTATCCATCGGCACGGTGACACCCGCAATAGAGTAGATGCTCATAAGCAGCAAAAAGCCCGTCAGGATATTGACGAGAATGCCCGCGAGCAGCATAAAGGCGCGCTTGAGAAAACCCTGGCCCAGATAGGTATGCGAACGCTCTTGCGCAAGGAACTCGGCTTCGCCGCACGGCAGCTCCCACACATCGCCCTCGGCAGTCGCATGCTCTCGATCGAACCGGCGGCCGTCAAAGGTGGTGTAACCCGCCGCGTCTCGCGGCAGCGTCTGATACCTGGTGGGATAGTAGCTCGGCGAGGGCTTCTCCCCTTCCTCATACCAAGGCGCGATAGAGCCCCAACCCAAGAGCAAGGCGCATGCCTCGAGCACAACCTCCTCGGATAGCTCGAGCTCGACAGCAAGGTCGGCCACGGTCACGCGACCATGACGATAGATAGCCGCGAGCACGCGATCGGCACACGAGACGTCGGTCGGATCCATACCGCAGATGGCAGCGTAGCCACCCAGCAGCAGCGGGGTCACGCCAAACTTGGTTCCAATGCGACGTGACGTGTAATGGATGTCAAAGCGGCACGGCAAGCCCAAAAAGAACTCGGTCACACGGACGCCGCAGGCACGTGCCGCCAAAAAGTGGCCGCCCTCGTGCAAAAACACGAGGACGGAAAGCATCAACAGGCCCCAAAAGACCGATGAGAGAACGCTCAGAACAGTATCCATAAAACGAAAAAGCAATCCTTATGGGTTAGGAACGGGTTGCGGCGAGCACCTGCGCAGCCTTTTCACGCGCCCACGCATCGATGTCGCGAAGCTGCTCAAACGAATCGACCGCCTGCTTATCGTGGGCATCCATGCAGGATTCCACAATGCGATCGATATCAGTAAAGCAGCAGCCATCGTGCAGGAAAGCATCGACGGCGACCTCGTTGGCGGCATTGAGCACGCACGGCATGGTGCCACCCGTCTTGCCGGCACGTTCGGCCAGTGCCAGACAGCGGAAGGTATCCATGTCGGCAGCATCAAACGTGAGCTGCCCCAGCTCGCGGAAATCGATACGAGGCGCCGGGGTATCCCAACGCTCGGGATACGAGAACGCGAACTGGATGGGAATACGCATGTCGGAAGCACCGAGATGCGCCATCACGGAGCCGTCGGCAAACTCGACCATAGAGTGAATCTTGGACTGACGCTGCACGACCACGTTAATGAAATCGAGGTCGCAGTTAAACAGATGCATGGCCTCAATGCGCTCCAGGCCCTTGTTCATGAGGGTGGCGGAGTCGATGGTGATCTTGGCGCCCATGGCCCACGTGGGATGTGCGAGGGCATCGGCACGCGTCACGCGGTCGAGCTCGTCGCGCGTGCGGCCAAAAAACGGACCGCCCGAGCAGGTGAGCCAAATACAATGAGCCTCGCGTGGGTTCTCCCCCAGATAGCACTGGAAGATGGCGGAGTGCTCAGAGTCGACTGGAATAAGCTGGCCCGGTTGCGCCAACGGCATAAGCAAGTCGCCACCGACGACGAGGGACTCCTTGTTGGCAAGGGCAAGGCGCTTATTTGAGGTCAAGGCCGCATGGCTCGCCTCGAGACCGGCGGCACCCACAATAGCGACGAGTACGCAGTCGACATCGTCGCGACGCGCGAGCTCGCAAACCGCCTGCGCGCCAACGCCGAGCTTCGTTCCCTCGGGCAACTCCTGCAGCACGGCGTCATCGCCATGAGCGACATCGGCCACGGCAACCGCCGAAACCGAGAACTCGCGGGCAGCGGCAACAAGCTCGGAGGTACTGGAGTTAACGGACAGCGCCGTCACCTGCAGGCGATCGGCATGCTGGCGGCACACATCGAGCGCCTGGGTGCCGATGGAGCCCGTACAACCCAGGATGGCAACACGGAGGCGTCCATCGGGGCCATACGTCGTCTGGAATGACATTACAGCACGCCTCCGATCATCAGCATCAGCTGCGCGGTGACGCAGCCGAAGATAAGCGAATCGCTACGATCGAGCATGCCGCCGTGGCCCGGGATAAGGTTGCCGGAATCTTTGACGCCCACACCGCGCTTGGTGCGCGACTCGATAAGGTCGCCGATAACGCCCAGAATGGACACGACCACGCCGCACAGCAGCGCATAGGGCAGGCTGAGCTTGAAGAAATGCGTCGCCCACAGGATGAGCCAAATCAAAACCGAGCCCAGGATGCCGCCAACAAACCCCTCCCAGCTCTTTTTGGGAGAGATCTTGGGAACCATCTTGTGTTTGCCGATACGGCTACCCACGATATAGGCAAACGAATCGGAGACCCAGAGAGACGCGCAAACACCCACCGAAAGCAGGGCGCCGGCAAAACCGGGCACGGCATCGCGCAGCAGCACGATAGCCGACAGCATAAAACCGGTGTAGATGGGACCCATGAGTGTCACGGCAACATCGGATATGCGGGTACGCGGCGACCAGACATACCAAATGCCCACAGCGAGCATCAGGGCAAAAAGCAGGGCATTCAGCAGCATCGAATCGCCCAACGCCGACAGCGGAAAGAGCACGGCGGCAGCGATACCCATGCGCTCGTTAGCCATCTTGCCATCGAGCCTTGTCATACGGAAAAACTCATAGCAGCACAGACCGCTCATGACGGAAACAAAGATGGCCGTGGGCACGATACCCAAAACCAGGCACAGGATAAAGACAACGGCGTAGACGATACCGGCGGCGGCACGGGTAATAAAGCCCGCCAGCCAAGAACCGGTGCCGCTCTTCACTGCAGGCGTTCCCGCAGTGGCAGCTTTGCGCGCAGGCGTCTTGGGAGCAGATGCCTTGGGACGATCGGACACGATTAAGCCTCCTCGGTCTTGCTCAGTCCACCAAACCTACGGTCACGGCCCTGATAGGCCAAAATGGCGTCGACAAGGCCCCAACGATCAAAGTCGGGCCAATAGGTATCGGTGACGTAGAATTCGGAATAAGCCACCTGCCACAGCAGATAGTTCGAAAGGCGCAGCTCACCAGAAGTGCGAATCACAAGCTCAGGATCGGGAAGGCCGGCGGTATAGAGGTGGGAAGCCACCATGTCGTCATCAATTGCGCCAGGATCGATCTTACCGGCGGCAGCGTCGAGTGCGATCTGACGGACAGCGCGGGTAATCTCGGCACGCGCGCCGTAGTTGACGGCAAGCGCCAGCGTCATGCCGGTGTGATTGGCGCACTCGGCAAGACCGCGTTCAAAAACGTCGCGGGTCTTCTTGGGCAGCGCGGAAATGTCACCCAAAAAGACAACGCGCACGTTTTCGCGCTTCAGAAGCGGCAGCTCGTCGATGAACGTCTTGGCAAACAGATGCATCAAGACGTTGACCTCATGCTGCGGACGGTTCCAGTTTTCGGTAGAAAACGCATAGGCCGAAAGCACGTCGACGCCCAGACGCACGCAGGCAGTAATAATCTCGCGAAGGGAGACAATACCCGCCTTGTGGCCCTCAGTGCGCGCAAGACCGCGCGACGTGGCCCAACGACCGTTGCCGTCCATGATGCACGAGATATGGTGCGGAATGTTATTGAGGTCAAGGTCGGAAAAACCGACGCCCGCAGGGGCGTCGGCAAAGTACTCGACCAGTTTATGCTCGTCGTATTGCACCTTAGATCTCCATGACCTCGGCTTCTTTTTCCTTCAGAAGCTCCTCGACCTTGGCGACATACTCATCGGTGTGCTTCTGGACCTTGGCCTGCTCGCGACGGACATCATCCTCGGTGAGCTCCTCATCGCGCTCGAGCTTGTTGTTGAAGTCGCGACGGATGTTACGGATAGACACCTTGGCCTGCTCGGCGTACTCGCGGCACTCCTTGACGAGCTCGCGACGGCGCTCCTCGGTGGGAGCCGGGAACGGCAGACGAACGACGGTGCCATCGGAGTTGGGGGTAATACCCAGATCGGAAGCGCCGATGGCCTTGACGATAGCGTTGATGAGTGCCTTGTCCCACGGCTCGATGAGCAGCATGTGGGCCTCGGGGGTCTTGACGGCGGCAACCTGCGTGACCGGCGTGGGAACACCGTAATAATCGACGGTGATGTCGGACAGAATGTTGGCATTGGCGCGGCCGGTACGAACCTTGGAGAAGTTATGCTTGAGGGACTCGAGCGACTTATCCATATGGGCGGTAATGTTCTCTGCCATGCTTAATCCTCCTGATAGACGAGCGTGCCGACGGGCTCACCCGCGAGCGCGCGCTTGACGGTGTCCTCGCCATCGATGTTGAGGACCAGAATCGGCATACGGTTATCCTGGCACAGTGCCGTAGCCGTGGAATCCATAACCTGCAGACCGCGGACGAGAACCTCGTGATAGGTAACCTTGTCAAAACGGACGGCATCGGCGCACTTGACGGGATCCTTGTCGTAGATGCCGTCAACCTTGGTGGCTTTAATCAGAATCTCGGCGCCGATCTCGCACGCACGAAGAGCCGCGGCGGTGTCGGTCGTAAAGTATGGATTGCCCGAACCGGCGGCAAAAATAACGACGTTGCCCTTGGAAAGGTGGTTGATGGCGCGACGGCGAATATAGGGCTCGCAGATCTCGTTCATCTGGATAGCGCTCATAACGCGGCAGGGAACATCGTTGTGCTCGAAGGCATCCTGCAGGGCGAGCGCGTTCATAACGGTTGCCAGCATACCCATGTAGTCGGCCTGAGCACGCTCCATGCCACCGGCAGCGCCGGCCATGCCGCGGAAAATATTACCGCCGCCGACAACAACGCCGACCTCATGGCCAACGGCGAGCAGCTCCTTGACCTGCTTGGCAAGATGGTCGGTAACCTTGGGGTCGATGCCATATTGACCGTCGCCCATGAGTGCTTCGCCGGAAAGCTTAAGAAGCACGCGTTTATATCGGATGTCGGACAAAGCGATCCTCCTTTAATTAGACTCTCAATATGATATCAAAGGCTCTCATAAGAGCCATGAAAAAGCAGGCTGTGAGTAAAACCCACAGCCTGCTCATTACCAGCTACAAGAGCTTATTTACTCGCCACGGACCAGACGGTCAAAGGCAACGACGGTAATGGTGTCGCCGAGCTCCTTGGAGACCTGCTCAGCGTACTTCTTGATGGTGAGGGAGCTGTCCTTGATGAACTCCTGCTCGGTGAGCACGGACTGCTTGTAGAACTTCTCCAGACGGCCGACAGCCATCTTCTCCTGAATAGCCTCGGGCTTGCCGGACTCAGCAGCCTGGGCCATGTAGATCTGCTTCTCGTGCTCGACGGTCTCGGCCGGAACCTGATCGCGGGTAGCGCAGATCGGGGCGACGGCGGCAACCTGAAGGGCAACGTCGTGAGCGAAGGTCTTGAAGGACTCAGCCTGAGCGGTCTCGGCCTTCTCGAAGGCGAACTCGACGAGGACGCCGATCTTACCACCCATGTGGATGTAAGAAGCGAGCGCGCCGTTCTCGGCCTTGCGGGCAGCGAAGCGGGAGATCTTCATGTTCTCGCCCATGATGTGAATCATCTCGGTGAGCTCGGAGGAAACGGTCTCCTCGCCCATCGGCTTCTCGAGCAGAGCGTCGACGTCAGCAGGCTCGGTGGTAGCGACAACCTCAGCGACCTTGGAAGCAAAGCCGGTGAACTTGGCGTTGGAGCCAACGAAGTCGGTCTCGCAGGAGAGCTCGAGCAGAGCGCCGGTCTTGCCATCCTCGGAGACGAACGCGGCGACAGCGCCCTCGTTGGTCTCACGGCCAGCCTTCTTGGCAGCCTTGGCAAGGCCGTTCTTACGCAGAACGTCGACAGCGGCGTCCATGTCGCCGTCAGCCTCGACGAGAGCCTTCTTGCACTCCATCATCGGGGAGTCGGTCATCTCGCGGAGCTGCTTGACCATAGCGGCGGTAATCTGGGCCATTGTGGTTCCTTTCAAAGAGATGAAAAAGAATTAACTAAGACTGATTTACTCGGCCTTGGGCTCAGCGGCCATCTCGGCCTCGGAGACCTGCTCCTTGCCGGAGCCAGCGAGGCAGGCGTCAGCCATGAGCTCGCACATAAGGGTGACAGCGGAGATAGCGTCATCGTTGCAGGGGATGCCGTACTCGACCTCGTCGGGATCGGAGTTGGTGTCGATCAGAGCGACGACGGGGATGTTCAGGCGCTGAGCCTCCTTGATGGCGTTCTCCTCGCGCTTGGTGTCGATGACGAAGAGAGCCTGGGGCAGACCCTTCATGTCGCGAGCGCCACCGAGGTTGGTCTGGAGCTTGGTGAGCTCCTTGCCGAGAACAGCCTGCTCCTTCTTGGGCAGAACAGCCATGCGGCCGTCCTCGACCATGGCCTCGAGCTCCTCCATGCGGTTGATGCGGGAGCGGATGGTGACGAAGTTGGTCAGCATACCGCCGAGCCAACGCTGGTTGATGTAGGGCATGTTGGCGCGCTCAGCAGCGTTCTTGACGGCCTCCTGAGCCTGCTTCTTGGTGCCGACGAACAGCACGTTGCCACCCTTGGCGACGTTCTTGACGAAGGTGTAGGCTTGGTCGGCGTCGAGGATGGTCTGCTTGAGGTCGAGGATGTAGATGCCGTTGCGCTCACCGAAGATGAACGGCTTCATCTTAGGGTTCCAGCGACGGGTCTGGTGACCGAAGTGGCAGCCGGCCTCGAGCAGGGTGCGGATATTAATCTTGGTAGCCATGTTAAACCTCCTGTGGTTTGCCTCCGCGCGGGGTCATCCTCCAAAACCAACCCGGACATGTGCTACCAAAGCCCGGGCACCACGGTATGAAGTAGCCGCGCGTGCGTGATAAAAACATGTTGCCGTGAAGCAACCCGATGAATGATAGCAGGAATGCATCTTCCTGCCAACCCGCAATCAAAACCACACACCTGAGCGCGGCGCGGGACGTCCCAGCCACTATTCGCCGCGGGGATGGGCTTGAGCCACGGCACGTTTGAGCCGATCGGGTGTGAGATGCGTGTAGATCTGCGTCGTGGACAGGCTCGCATGACCTAGCAGCTCTTGAACCGAGCGCAGGTCCGCACCGCCCTCGAGCAAGTCGGTCGCAAAGGTATGGCGCATCGCATGCGGGGCGATGTCAGCCGGAATGCCGGCGAGCGTCGCCAGCGTATGGAACCGCCGCCGGAGCATCGCGGCGCTCATGCGATTGCCGCGCGCCGATATAAGCAGCGGATGCGGCCCGGTAGCGAGGTCGCGGCGCTTTGCCCGAGCGAGCAACTCCGGCCTCCCCTCTTCAATATAGAGACGCGTCACATCGAGCGCACGACGATACAGAGGGACGATACGCTCCTTGCTCCCCTTGCCCCACAGGCGCAGCGTGCGCTCGGACCATGAGATGGATTCCACATTGAGCGCCGCAAGCTCTGAGATGCGGGCACCCGAGGCATAGAGCAACTCGAGCATCGCCGCATCGCGCAGTCCCGCGGGTGTTGAGGTATCAGGCGTCTTGAGCAGCGCCTCGACCTGCTGGGTCGTAAGGACGCCCGGCAGGTCACGCGGCAGCTTGGGCGACGCGATCGCCGAGACCGCATCGCCCTCGACAATCCCCTCGGCAGCCATCCAGCGATAGAGAGATCGGATAGCCGACAGGTGCGCCGCAAGCGTTCGGGGAGCCACCTGCTCACGCGAAAGCTCAGCAAGATAGCGACGAATGGTGCGCACGTCGGCAGCGAAAGCATCAATATCCTCGCGCTCGCACCAGGCAGCAAAGCGCTCCAGTCTCGAGCCATAGGCCGTCACCGTGTTGGGAGAAAGCCCCTCAACGCGTGCGATATAGGCGATAAAAGAGTCGACGGTGTCGTACAGGTCAAAGGCTATGACCGGTCGCCTCCAAACAAGTCGGAACGCGTGGCCAAGTAGGCATCGAGGGCCTCGAGCGCACGGTCCGCATAGGCCTGATAGCGGTCGCGCTTGCTGCGGCGCTTACCGTCCTCGAGCGGCGGCACCAGGCCAAAGTTGACATGCATGGGCTGATAGCCCACGGTGGCAGGATCGGTCGCATAGCCCACGAGCGCACCCAGGGCGCCCACGCGGGGCAACTCGACGGAATCGGCGCCGATAGCCTCTGCATAGGTGTTGAGCGCCGCGAGCAGACCGGTCGCCACGGCTTCCATGTACCCCTCGGTGCCGGTGATCTGACCGGCCAGGCGCACGCCGGTACCGGGCACGGCAAAGGTGCCATCGAGCACGTGCGGGGCGTCGACAAAGGTATTGCGGTGCATGACACCGTAGCGGAAGAACTCAGCGTTATCCAGGCCCGGCACCATATGGAAGACGCGCTTCTGCTCGCCAAAGGTCAGGTTGGTCTGGAAGCCCACCAGGTTATAGGCGGTCTTCTCCTTGTTCTCGGCACGCAGCTGAATCGCCGCCCAAGGGCGACGTCCGGTACGCGGGTCGGTGAGGCCGACGGGCTTCATGGCGCCAAAGCGAATGGCGTCCTTGCCGGTGCGCGCAACCTCCTCGGCAGGCTGGCAGGCCTGGAACAGATCGCCGCCCTCAAAGTCCTTGAGCACCACGCGGTCGGCCGTGGTGAGCGCCTCGATAAAGGCCTCGTACTCCTCCTTGTTGAGCGGAGCGTTGAGATAGTCGCCGCTCCCCTGCTCCTCGTAGCGCGACTGCGAAAACAGCACGTCCATATCGAGCGTGGAGGCATCGACGATCGGCGCCGCGGCATCGAAGAACGCAAGGGCATCGCCACCGACGAGCTTCATGACCTCTTCGCTCAGCGCCGGTGAACACAGCGGGCCCGCGGCAATGACCACGTGACCCTCGGGAATCTGCGTGACCTCGCCGTGCACGACCTCGATATTGGGACGGGCGGCAACCTCGGCCTCGACAAGCTCGGAAAACTTGACGCGGTCGACCGCCAAGGCGCCACCGGCGGGAACAGCCGCGCGATGGGCGCAATCGAGCAGGACTGAACCCATGCGCTCAAGCTCGGCTTTCAGCAAACCAGCCGCGGAATCCGGACGGGTCGACTTAAACGAATTGGAGCAGACGAGCTCTGCCAGGTGATCGGTATGGTGGGCCGGGGAGCTCACCTGGGGGCGCATCTCGCACAGCTTTACGGCAAACCCGCGATCTGCCAGCTGGATCGCGCACTCCGACCCCGCCAGACCGCCACCGATAACTGTCACCTGATCGAACTGCATCTGCAAACACCTTTCTAATTGACACGTTTTCCATTGTGACCGAAGGGTGTCTGGGCGTGAAGGGCAAACTTGGAGGGCGCATACCTTCCATCCATCATGCGCTCGATAAGGCCCTCGAGTTCAAGCGAACCCAAGAGTTTGAGTACGCCGACAGCATCGAGCGAGACGAGCGCCGCGATGTCGTCGACCTTGAGCGGAGAGGCGATGAGCGCATGCATCACGGTCTGCTGTGTTGGATCCAGGTCGGCAATGCCGGGAGCATCGGGGCGCGAGTAGCGCAGGGTTCCGTAGATGCGTGAGATAGCCATCTCGATAGATTCCTCGTCGACGATGCAGCAGGCACCGTTCGCAATGAGGTAATTCGTGCCACGCGACTCGGGCGATAGGATCGACCCCGGCACGGCAAGAAGTTCGCGCCCCAAATCCATAGCAGCCTCGGCTGTAGAAAACGTCCCAGAAGGCATACCCGCCTCGGATACAAAGAGGGCTTGCGACAGGGCCGCGATCACGCGATTGCGGCGCGGAAAGGCGAACTTGCGCGGACCCATGCCCCACGGAGAGATCGACACGACCGCGCCACCCGTATCAAGCGTGCGCGTAATCAGCCCCGCGCTCGAACGCGGGTAGACCACGTCGGCGCCCGTCCCCAGCACCACAACGTGTTTGCCGCCGGCGTTGACCGCAGCCCAACCCGAGGCCTGGTCACAACCGACCGCACCGCCCGAAACTACCGTCACTCCCGCCTCAACCGCCACCTTCGCCGCAAGCTCTGCCACGGCAAGACCATACGGCGAGGCCTTGCGCGCGCCGATGATGGAGAGCGCGGGCGTCGAAAGCACCTCGGGGTTGCCGCGCACATAAAGCGTCTGGGGTACATCAGAAAGCTCCAAAACGGTCTCGGGATACAACGCATCACCTGGATGCAGCTCGAAGGTCCCCTCGGCCATCATTGGTCCCTCCTTCCCTGGTACATCGCCGCCTCGAGCACGTGGTCCTGCGTCACTTGCTCGCTCTCGGCGACATCTGCGATCGTGCGCGCAATGCGAACCAGGCGCACGATGCCACGCCCTGTGAGATGCGTGCGTTTGGATAGGCCGAGTACGCATTTCTCGGCAGCATCATCAAGCTCAAAGGTCGAAACGACGCCGTCAATGGACCGCGTCTCGTCATCCTCGGCCTCGGCATCTGCATCGTCCATACGGGATTCGCGCCAAGCGCGAAAAGCGCGACCGCGCACAACGTAGTCACGTAACTCGGCCGACGACATACCCTCTGCGCCCTCGATAATCACTTGAGGGTCGGGACGGGTCACATCGATCATCATGTCGATACGGTCGGCCAAAGGACCGCGCAGTTTAGACCGATAGCGCTCGACCATCGCCGCCGAGCAGCGACACGGTACCTCGCGATCGCCCAAAAAGCCGCAGGGGCAGGGATTGCTCGCAGCCAGCAGCTGAAAGCGCGACGGGAAGGTAAAAGCCCCGTCGACGCGTACGATCCTGACGTAGCCGCGTTCGATGGGCTGACGCAGCGTCTGCAGTACGCCCGTGGGAAACTCGGCAAGCTCGTCCAAAAAGAGCACGCCGCCATGAGCAAGGCTGATCTCACCTGGGTGCACCGGGCGTCCTCCGCCAATGAGGCCCGCCGTTGAAATACTGTGATGGGGACTGCGGAAGGGCCGGTGCCCCGCCAACAAGCCATCAATGTTCTCACCCAAAACCGAATGGATGCACAGCGCCTCCTGTTGATCCTCAACGGAAAGCTCAGGCAGGATGCCGGTCATACGGCGCGCAAGCATCGTCTTGCCCGATCCCGGGGACCCAATCATGAGCAAGCCGAGTTCTCCTGCCGCCGCAAGCGCCATGCCGCGTTTAGCGACTTCCTGCCCAAGCACGTCGGCATAGTCGAGCTCAGGCTCAAAGGTCGCCTCGACGCCCTCAGAATCCAAGTAGTGCCGCGCGGCATCGCCCATGCCGCGAGCAAGTTGAGACAGATGGTCGATAAAGCCGCAATCCACGCCCGCAAGCGGCACATGCTGATCGGACCTGCCGGCGATAAAAGACAGACCCATGTCACGAGCCAATAGCTGAAACGCCACCTCGCCCTTGACAGGAAGCACCGTACCGTCCAAGCCAAGCTCACCAGCGATAAGACAACGATCGAGGTTGTCGCGGGGAATCTGCCCATCGGCCGCCAATACCGCGATGGCGATGGGCAGATCAAAGCCGCTACCGGTCTTGCGGATATCGCCGGGCGCCAGATTGACCGTAATGCCCGAGCGCGGGATCTCGAACCCGGCGGAGCGCATCGCGCAGCGAATACGACCGCGCGACTCCATCACCTCCATACTCGGTATGCCGAGCATCTGGATGCCCGGAACGCCGCCGGCAAGCGAGACCTCGACCGTGACGGGAATCGCCTCGACGCCGCGGATGCAGGCCGCGTGAACGGCAAACGTCTCGAACGCCATCACGACACCTGCCAATCGAACGCGTTGTACTGGTGCTCGATCTCGGCGATATGCCCGCCGCGAATGGTAACGCCCACGGCATCGAAGCGAATCGCCTTGAGCGGATAATGCTCCATGAGATAGCAACTTGCGATGCGGCGGTAGCGACGTTGCTTTTGGGCGTCCACGGCCTCCTCGGGAAAGACCCGCGTGCTGCAATCCAGCGCAACGCGTCTGGTCTTGACCTCGGCCATCACCACGACATCGTCGAGCTCATCGAGCAGCACCAGGTCGGCCTCGCCCTCGGTGCAACGATAACCCTGCTCCAGCAAGGTGTAGCCGCGCTCGTTAAAGTAGTCGATGGTGATCAGCTCGCCCAGCATGCCCAGCTCGCGGGGACTGAGCCCCTTGATAAACTCGGGCGTCATCGCCCCGCAGTCGAGCTCGCCGTTTTCCCAACGCTCCTTGAGCTGCTGCGTCTTGCTCTTTTTGCTTGCGGCACTCATGGGGTCTCCTTTCCCGCACGCTGTAGTGCCCCGATGATGAGGTCACCTTTCATGCGGGTAAGTACCGGAAGCAAACCAAAAGCTGACCAAATGCCGACAAAAAACGGGCCGTACGCAACAATCACGTTGCACGCGGCCCGCTACCAGCAGGTTTATAAAACCCCAGGGGTCCCTGTCTCCACAATTGGCCTAGAAAAGGCGCTCAGTCTGCAGAAAGTTTCCGCAAAAGCTCACACGATGCAGTGGACAAAGTCCATGTTTTCGAATGGCCTCGATGTGCTCGGGGCTCGCATAGCCCTTCGACTCGGCCAGATGGTACTCGGGATACTCGGCGTCGTACTCGACCATCATCTCGTCACGCGTGACCTTAGCCATGATGGACGCCGCGGCGATGCAGGCGATCTTGGCATCGCCCTTCACCACAT
This sequence comes from uncultured Collinsella sp., assembly GCA_902493125.1. Taxonomy (GTDB): domain Bacteria; phylum Actinomycetota; class Coriobacteriia; order Coriobacteriales; family Coriobacteriaceae; genus Collinsella. The sequence goes on from CABUOF010000027.1 coordinate 23,432, forward strand.
CGCGCTCGTTAGGAACGGCGCCCAAGGGGTTGCCATCCATAAGCACGCAATCGGGCTCGAGCCCCGTATCGGCCACGGCGCCCGCAACGGCGGTACGGATAGCACGGGCCATGCCCATCTCATCGATATCCTTAGGCGCGATATGGCAAAAACCGATCGCCGTCGCCACCTCGGCAATCTTCACTGAGAGCAACTCGCGGCGCGCCGGCGTGAGCTTTTTGGAATCGTTGATGCCCCAGACGCGCGGCTCCATAGGAAGGCAGACAGCGCATACCGTCAAAGGACCGGCCACCGATCCGCGACCCACCTCGTCGACACCAACGACCACCCCATCGCCGCCAAGCTCATGCATAAGCTCGTACATGTCATTGACGCGCTCGCGCTCGGCAAGTTCCTTGGCATGGCGCTTAAGAGCACGCTCGCAAGCCTTGATCACCTGCTGGCGCGGGTCCTCGCGATAATGCTCCACGAGGGCGGGGATCTCCTCAAACGTTGCGCTCGCCAGCTCTCCGGCAACCTGCGATGCCGAAACCGAGCTCGTCATATTGGCCATACCAGGCCCTCCTTGCATGCAAATCAGATAAAAAGAAGGGCCACCCGAAGGTGACCCTTGTGTCCAAACGAGTGGACAGACGCTGCGATCTTCTTAGCGCTTCTCGGGGATGCGAGCAGCCTTGCCCACCTTGTCGCGGAGGTAGTACAGCTTGGCGCGACGGACGCGACCATGACGAACGACCTCGAGCTTGGCGATCTTGGGGCTGTGAAGCGGGAAGGTACGCTCAACACCGACACCGAAGGACATCTTGCGGACGGTGAAGGTCTCGCGGGCACCGGCGCCGGCCATGCGGATGACGTCGCCCTGGAAGACCTGGATGCGCTCGCGGTCGCCTTCCTTAATGCGGTAGTGAACCTTGACGTTGTCGGCGACGCGAACCTGAGGAATGTCCTCGCGGATCTGCTGACGCTCGATTGCGCGGATGTAATCCATGTGCAATTCCTTACTCTTCTAGAGGTGCCGTACCACCTTGGCCGGCACGTAGTTGAACAAACGTATTCGAGTATACACGCGCGGGTTTCTGCTGCAAGAACAATTTTTTACGCAGACAAAAAGACAAAACCCGCACATGATAACCGCCCGCCTCACGAATGAGACGGGCGGCATGAAGGGGGCTACGCTAGGCGTCTAAACCCAAAACGTTAGGCGGAACGCTTGGCCTCGAGCTTGGCCTGAGCGGCAGCCAGGCGTGCGAGGGGCACGCGGTAGGGCGAGCAGGACACGTAGTCCACGTCGGCCACGTTGAACAGGCCCTTAATGGATTTGGGGTCGCCGCCGTGCTCGCCGCACACGCCAAAGTGCATGTCGGGGTTGGCGGCACGACCTTTCTCGACGGCCATGCGCACGAGCTCCAGCACCGCCGAGTCGATGGTCTCGAAGGGGTTGTCCTTCAAGATCTTCTTGTGCATGTACAGCGGGATGAACTTGGCCTCGGCGTCGTCACGCGAGAAACCGAAGGTGGTCTGGGTGAGGTCGTTGGTGCCGAAGCAGAAGAAGTCGGCATGATGGGCGATCTCGTCAGCGACCATGCAGGCACGCGGCAGCTCGAGCATCGTGCCCACGGGAATATTGAGCTCGAAGCCCTCTTCGTCGGAAACCTCGGCGATTACGCGCTCGATAACCTCGCGGGTCTGGACATGCTCGGCCGTGATGGAAACGAGCGGAACCATGATCTCGGGGCGCGGATCGACGCCTTCCTTGATAAGACGGGCAGCAGCCGTAGCGACGGCGCGAACCTGCATGAGCGGCAGATCGCTAAAGACGACGGACAGGCGCACACCGCGCAGGCCGAGCATCGGGTTGGACTCGACCATGCCGTCAATACGACGCAGACGGGTGCGCAGGGCGGCAAGCTCTTCCTCGTTGGCGCCAGCGGCTTCCTTCTTGGTGATGGCGACCTCGAGCTCGCGAGGATTATCCAAGAACTCATGAAGCGGCGGATCGAGCAGGCGGACGACCACGTCGCGACCGGACATGGTCTTGAACATCGCCAGGAAGTCCTCCGTCTGAACCTTGAGCAGGTCGGCCAGGGCCTGCTGCTTCACGGCCTCATCGTCAGACAGGATAAAGCTCTGGATGATGTTCTTGCGGTCGCCCAGGAACATGTGCTCGGTGCGGCAGAGGCCGATGGCCTCGGCGCCAAACTCGAGC
>CABUOF010000028.1 GCA_902493125.1 uncultured Collinsella sp.
CGTAGCGGGTGGTTTAAAGCTGGCCGCTGCGCGGCCAGCGGACTAAAGTCTTGAATAAAGAAGGGACCCGTGTTAGACACGGGTCCCGTTACACTGATATTTCGTTATAGCTGTTCGCTCTATGCTACTCGTCGCTCAAATCTACAGCGAAGACTGATGTCGGAAGCGACGCCTCATTGCCTCCACCATTCCGCATCTGCCTCACGACATTTTTTGCACGCTCAACAATAAGCTCCTCAAGCTCTTTCTCGCTCACGCGCTGAATAATATCTCCCGGTTGACAATCAAGTTCATCGCAAATATCGAGAAGCGTCTTAAGGCGAATAGCTTTAATTTTTCCGTTTCTTAGCTTAGAAATATTAGCCGGAGTATGCCCCGTGGCACGAATCAGATCAGCACTGGTCTTTCCGGTCTTAAGTAGCTGCGTCTCAAGCTCGATGATGAGATAGCTCATGCTTCCTCCTACACAAGCTCGTCAGACTGCTCTTGGAGCAGCGAGGCATAACTCCAGATCACCGAGATACACAGACAGACAGCCGCGCCGATAAGCGACCCCGCATCAAAGGCAACGCCTTGGCAAATCTCAATAACGAAGGAATGAGGCACGACGTAAAGCTCCAGCCCACCAATGGTAAGATTGACCGATCCGTAGGCACCAATAAGCGAAACCGCGGCGTTAACAGCAAAGGCAAGCGCAAGAACACGGATAAGCCGCACATGCGTCTTGGTAAAGGGCGAGACGCCTCGCGAGATGTTACGGCTGATCCCACACAGAACGACAAGCGAAATACCCACGACGAGTGCCAGGCACAGTCCGCTTGGGATAACGATGCACCCGCCATCGAGAAGCGTCACGACACCGAAAGAATCGACAGAGGCAACGTTTTCAACCGCATACCAGATCACGTAAACAACCAACGCGGCAAAAGCGACGAGCATCCCTGCAAAAACGGCTGCCATGCAAAAGCCAAGCTTCCTGATATTTTCGCCCGCTTTGGCCATACGCTGAACGCTGTTAGACATACACTCACCCTCATCGACTCTATCGTTATTCGAACAGTTTATCGAACAACGATATTGATTGCATGCGGAAAGCCCCGCCAGTGCGCATAGGCCATTTACTAACCCGGAGGGGTGAGCGTGGATTTTTGGACACATATCGAACGAGAGTGGATAATCTCCCACTTTGAGGCCGCCACCGGGCCTAAAACGAGAGATTATCCACTCTCATAGTCATCAAGGCCCGTAAGCTCTTATTCGCCCGCCTCGCGCAGAGCCGACATCGTAGCCGCATATTGCTGCTGCAGCGCATGCATTCCCTCGCGAGCGCCGTCAACGGCATCGGCGCCGCGCAGCGCCTCGGTCACCGCAACCGCCGGCTCGTACAGATTATCGAATCCCAGGTTCTGGCTCACGCCCTTGAGCGTGTGCGCTGCCATAAAGGCACCTTCGGCGTCGCCTGCCGCCATGGCGGCCTCCAGCTTGTCCATGCTCTCGTCATCCAAAAACTTGAGGGCAAAGCGGGCAAGCATTTCCTCGCCCATCAGCCGAGCGCACGCGTCATCATAATTAGCGCCGATCTTCTCATACGCCTCACGCATGGAAATCATGGATTAAAACTCCTTAGGTCAAACTAAATCGTGGGAAACGCGACAACGTCGGCGGGGCGTGCCAACGTCTCGGCAATACGGTCTTGCACCTCGAGCAGACAGTCGAGCAACAGCGGGTTAAAGGTGCCGCACTTACCGTCCAGGATCATCTGGATCGCCTCCTTGTGCGGGATAGCGTCCTTGTACACGCGCACGCTCGTCAGCGCATCATACACGTCGGCCACCGAGACCACCTGCGCGGCAATGGGAATCTCGTCGCCCTTAAGGCCATCGGGATAGCCCTTGCCGTCCCAGCGCTCGTGATGCCAACGCGCAATCTGGTACGCATATTCCATAAGCGCATTGCCGACGTGATGGCGGCCCAGCTCACGCAGCATGTCGGCGCCGATCGTGGTATGTGTTTTCATAATCTCGAACTCCTCGGGCGTAAGGCGCCCGGGTTTGTTGAGAATCGCATCGTCAATCGACATCTTGCCGATATCGTGCAGCGCCGAAGCCAGGGCAATCGTAGAGCGTTCCTCATTGTCGAGGGAGATCGTGCCGCTACGCTGGACCAGACAGCCAAGCAGCAGCTCGGTCAGCTTCTCGATGTTCGTAACGTGCCTGCCGCTCTCGCCATTGCGAAGCTCCATGACGCCGGCCATGATGTCGATGAGCATGCGACTGTTCTTGACGCGCTCGTTGTACCGCTGGGACAGCAGGCTCGTCAGACGGCGCTGTTTGGCGTATAGGCGGATGGTGTTGCTTACACGGCGGCGCACGACACGGGAGTCAAACGGGCGGTTGATATAGTCCGAGGCGCCCAGCTCGTACGCGCGCAGAACCATATCATCGGAATCTTCGCTCGAAATCATGATAAAAGGCAGATTGTCGATACCCGATCGGCGCGACAGATCGGCCAGCACCTCAAAGCCGCTTATGCCCGGCATGACAATATCCAGCAGCACGAGCGACAACTCATCGCCATAGCGGTCGACCATGTCAAGCGCCGTACGACCGTTGTCGGCCTCGAGGATGCAATACTCGTCCTTGAGCATCTCTTTGAGAATGGCTCGGTTCATCTCGGAGTCATCGACAATAAGCACCAAAGGCTTGTCGCTTTGGAAGGCTTCGATGGAATCGGCATCGGTCACGACCGTACCGGCTTTTGCCTTAGCGCGGCTCAATAACTGGACAGCGCGGCCAACTCCCTCATCGACCGTCTCGCCATGAATGCGAACGCCACCAACACATGCCGTCAAGCTCACGTACTCATGGCCCGGAACAATCGTGGAATGAACGGCATCGGACACCTGATGCAGGCGACGGGTGAAGTCATCGGAGGGAATATTGGGCATGACGACCACAAACTTGTCGCAGCCATAGCGCACAAGCTCGTCAGTCGAACGAATTCCGCTGCGTATGGCTGTCGCCACAGCACCGAGCGCAAGGTCGCCGGCATGACGGCCACACGTATCGTTGAAGACCCTAAAATCATCAAGGTCGATCACCGCAACGCCGGCATTCATGCGGGCGCTACGGAGCTTTTCCTCGTAATATCGGCGATTGCGCACGCTCGTCAGCACGTCGGTGTAGACAAGGTCCTCTTCTGCAGCCTCTTGCTCATCGATCGGACGCACCATCAGCAGGACGTGAGGCTCGCCCTCGACCTTCAGAGGGCGTAGGCGGGCGCGGTACTCAACACCATCGTTGAGCAGTTGCTCCGACACCTCATCGGAATCTGCCAAGGCCTCAAGACTCGATTGACGCAGACAAGGGCACCGATTGCCGGCGAGCAGGCAGTTAGGCTCGCTCTTAATCTGATCGGCCGACAGCAAACGCACCACGGGGTAGGTCTTTGCGACGCGGGCGACCTCAGCGGCAGCCTCCTCGTCGGTTAGATTGACCTCGTGATTATTGAGCATATGGGGCCCTTTCTATCGTTACGCACGGCAACAGTGCATATCAATTGGTACAAGGGTAACATCTAACAGCTGAAGGCAAACGCGCGATTATCGTTACATTTTTATGACCTGGCAAGCGGCGATAATGGAGCCGCGGGCGCGCGCTTATGGGCGCATTCGTTAACAATGACGAAACGCTAACAGCCCCTCTCCCCGCAGGTCATCGAGCGTGCTAACGCTCCAAGACATCGCGAACGGCGTTTGCCGCCGTAACGGGGCGATCGCGCAGACCGTTATGCGCGCCCGGGATCGTCACAAGGGGGCAATCGAGATATTCGGCAGCCGCTCGCGCGCCAGCCTCGCGGGGCGTATCGACCGAAAGCTCGCCCAAAAACACGGCCGACACCGCCTTTGACGCGCGGACGCGCTCCCAGTCGGGAGCATATGTCATATTTGTTCCGTATTCATTAGCCATAAAGCAACGACCATTGCGCAGGGCATGCTTGGCTTCCGCTTCGGTCGTCCCAGGAGCCTCGGGGTCCAAGTCGCCGAGAGCTCCCAAGAAAAGCCGAAGCGCCCTTGAAACCTTTCCAGCCGCAATCATATCGAGCAAAATCGGAGCTGCGCCCATGCCGACGCCTTCGGCCGACACAGCCGGCTCATGCAGAATCGCACGGGCGACGAGATGGGGTTCGGTGCGAAGAAGCTCCAGCGCCACCAACGTACCGGCGCTGTGCGCAAGCACATTTGTCGGAGCGCCAACGTGTTCGATCGCGGCCTGCAGGTCGGCGGCCTGAGCGGCAAGATCATAGCTGCCGTCTGCCGCTTCGCTGCTGCCGCCACAGCCGCGGCGGTCGTAGGCAATTACGCGGTAGTTGCGACTGAGCTCACAAGCGATACCGTCAAAAAATGTGCCGTCGACACAAGCGCCGTGCACGCACACCAAGGCAGGAGTATCAGGCGACACATCCGGGCCGGCATATTCGCGACAGGCAATCGTGGTGCCCGCATTCTCGACCGTAAAATCCATGTTGTGCCCCCATCATCAACGCCCATCCAGTTGCGCGTCAGTACGGCTGGATAGACCTGCATTGCTTTACGCCTTGTTAACAGATTAACTTTACCCGACCCGAGGCTTTTCATGACACGGCATAATGAGCGACGTGAAAAAACGAAACTTGTAAAGCAAGAGCCCGCACCCTGCTTTGGAGCCGATGCTATGCTTAGGCACAATTGTCTTGAGGAGCATATGCCTATGTCTACGTTTTTGAATGCCAGCCCCATCTTTGGGCCCGTTCGCAGCCGTCGCCTTGGTCTCTCGCTCGGCGTCAACATGATGCCGGCCAGCGGCAAAATCTGCACGTTCGACTGTATTTACTGCGAAAACGGCCTCAACGCCGAGCGCCCCTGCCATGAGCCGTACAACACAGCTGCCGTGGTACTCGACGCGCTCGAGGCAAAGCTGCGCGAGATGGCAGCCGAGGGCGAGCTCCCCGATGTGATCACCTTCGCAGGCAACGGCGAGCCCACCGCCGCACCGGAGTTTCCGCAGGCCATCGCCGGCGCCGTCGCGCTGCGCGACGAGCTTGCCCCAAACTCCAAGATCGCCGTGCTCTCCAACGGCACGCGCGCCGACCGCCCCGAGGTGCACGACGCGCTCATGATGGTCGATGACAACATTCTTAAGCTCGATACCGTCGACCCGGCATTTATCCAGCTGCTCGACCAGCCCGTTGGCCCCTACGACGTCGAGCACCAGATCGAGACGTTCGCAAGCTTTGACGGTCACGTTATTATCCAGACGATCTTTTTGACCGGTGAGTATCAGGGCAAGCCCATCGACAACACCGGCGAGGAGTACGTCGCCCCCTGGCTCGCGGTGCTCGAGCGCATTCGTCCGCAGGAGGCGACCATCTACACGGTGGCGCGCGAGACACCGGTCGCAGGCCTTGCCAAAGCAGCACCCGAGGCCCTCGACGCCATTGCCGCGCGCGTGCGCGCCCTCGGCATTCCCTGCCAGGTGAGCTACTAGCAAAACCACGCAGCAGCTAGTGCCTGCCATCCCGCTCCATCAGTTGCGGTGATATAGTTCCTATTTATGCTGTTAAACCGCTTAAATCGGAACTATATCACCGCAACTTTTATGGACGCGTGGGTGGGCTATACTAGCTGCGAATGAAAGGAAGTTAGCCATGTTTGACAATGGACCCGTGCCCGGCCGCAACGACGCCTGCTGGTGCGGCAGCGGCAAAAAATATAAGAAATGTCACAGCGCCTTCGACGAGCGCCTCGAGCGCTTGTGGGAAGAGGGCTGGGAGGTTCTGCCCCGCACGCTCTACAAGACTCCCGCCGATATCGAGGGCATCAAGCGCTCGGCAGCCATCAACGTGGGCGTGCTCGATTATGTGGGCGAGCATATCGCCGCAGGCATGACCACCAACCAGATCGACCAGATGATCTACGACTACACCGTCGAGCACGGCGGCACGCCGGCAGACCTCAACTACGAGGGCTACCCCAAGAGCGTGTGCACCTCGATCAACGACGTCGTCTGCCACGGCATCCCCTGTGACACGGACGTGCTGCACGAGGGCGACATCATCAACGTGGACTGCTCCACGATCCTAGACGGCTACTTTAGCGACTCGAGCCGTATGTTCTGCATCGGCGAGGTCTCGGCCGAGCGCCAGCGCCTGGTCGACGTCACCCGCGCCAGCGTGGAGGCGGGTCTGGCGGCCGTCAAGCCATGGCTGCCGCTGTCCGTTATGGCCGAGGCCGTGCAAAAGACGGTCGAGGACGCCGGTTTTAGCGTGGTGCGCGAGTACGGCGGACACGGCATCGGTAAGGAGTTCCACGAGGACCCGTTTGTGGGCTTTACCACCGAGGCACCCGATGTGGACACCATCATGGCCCCGGGCATGGTCTTTACCATCGAGCCCATGGTCAATGCCGGAGCGCCCGACATCAAGATTAGCAAGGGTGACGGTTGGTGTGTGCGCACCAAGGACGGCAGCGATTCGGCCCAGTGCGAGGTACAGCTCGTGGTGACCGAGGACGGTTACGAGCTGCTGAGCTGGTAGCCGTGGATGCGCCGGATGCTGACGGGCACGCTCGTCTTGCATCCGGCGTTTTTTAGCGTTTTGCCTGATATAACCTGCCAAAATAAACCTGTCCCTTTTTGGCAGGTCGAGCGGAGAGGACTGCTTGTGAACATCCTGGTTTTGCTGCCCGTCAACGACCGTCATCGCGTAATTCTTGAGTCGAGCGCTCCGGGCGAGGACTTTATCTACACGAGCGCCGACGCCGCCACGCGCGAGCAGGTCGCCGATGCCGACGTGATCCTGGGCAACATCGACCCTGACATGCTCACGGCATGCGAGCATCTCCAGCTGTTGCAATTGCAGACCGCCGGCTATGACGACTACCTTGCTGCCGGCACCGTGCCGGCTGACGTCAAGCTGTCTTGCTCGATCGGCGCCTACGGTCAGGCCGTAAGCGAGCACATGTTTGCCATGGTCCTTTCCATGATGAAGCACCTGCCCGGCTATCACGACTTGCAGCGCGAGCATCGCTGGGAGGATTTGGGACCGGTCACCTCGCTCAAAAACGCCAATGTGCTGGTGCTGGGCGCGGGCGATATCGGCGGCCACTTCGCCACGCTCTGCCGCGACATGGGCGCGCACGTCCGCGGCATCAAGCGCCATCCGCTCGTCTACCCCATTGTATTTGAGGACATGGACGGCATGGATGCCCTGTCTGAGCGCCTGGCCGAGGCCGATGTCGTCGCATCCTTTATGCCGAGCACGCCCGAGACCCGCGGTCTGGCGAATGCCGAGTTCTTCGCCGCGATGAAGCCGGGCGCCTTCTTTGCCAACGGCGGCCGCGGCGATCTTGTGGTTGCCGACGATTTGGTTGCCGCTCTGGAGTCGGGACATCTCGCCGGCGCCGCGGTCGACGTCACCGACCCCGAGCCGCTGCCTGAGACAAGCCCCCTGTGGGATGCGCCCAACATGCTCATCACGCCGCACGTCTCCGGTTGGTTCCACTTGGAGGCTACGCTCAACAATGTGGTCGACATTGCCGCAGAGAATCTGCGTCACCTGCAGGCTGGCGAGACCCTGCGCTGCTGGATCGAGCACTAATTTGTTCCGGCGTTTTGCCAAACGCCGGAACCCCTCGACGCTGCGCGCCGCCCAGAGCGACAATTTGTCATTCAAAAGGCAAGGCATGACCAGAAGATCTATGCCTTGCCTTTTTCATGCCAACTTGTTCGCTCTGGACGTCGCTCGCTGACGTTTGCTCAACCTGCGGTGTCTTAACAATTCTGTCCAGCTGTTGGCATTGCGGCATTTGCCCAGATAAAGCCTGCCAAAATGAACCTGTCCCTTTTTGGTAGGTTTTAGAGCTCCACGCTTTCGGCGCCGTTGATGGTTAGGTTTCGCTCGTAGAAGGCGGTGAGGGCGCGGATGGCGTACATAACGTCGCGCACGCCGCCGGTCTCGTAGCTCGAGTGCATGGCCAGCTGCGGCAGGCCCACGTCTACGGCGTGCATGCTCGCCTGCATGTTCGACAGGTTGCCCAGGGTGGAGCCGCCGGCCATATCACTCTTGTTGGCGAAGGCCTGCGTGGGCACGTCGGCGTCATCGCAGATGGCCTGGAACACCGCGCGGCTAAAGGCATCGGTGCAGTAGTGCTGGTTAGCAGCTTCCTTGACGACGATGCCCCCGTTAAGCACCACCTGGTTGCGGGCATCGCACTTCTCGGCATGGTTGGGATGCACGGCATGTGCGTTGTCGCAGCTCACGAGCATCGAGGCGGCAAGCGCGCGGTGGTACGACTCGTCGTCAAAGCCCAGCGAGCCGTTAATGCGGCGCAGCGCATCGGCCAGGAACGTCGACATGGCGCCCTGCTTGGTCTCGGAGCCAACCTCCTCGTTATCAAAGCAGCAAAAGACCGAGACATCGTGCGCGTTCTCGGCACCCAAAAATGCCTGCAGAGAGGTGTAGGCGCATGCCAGGTCGTCGAGCTTGGGCGTCGAGATAAACTCATCGGCCCAGCCCCAAATGCGCGCATCCTGACGATTGACCAGGAACAGATCGCGGCTCAGGATCTGCTCGGGCTCAACGTCCAGTTCGTCGGCAACCAGGGCATCAAAATCGCCCTGCTTAAGCTCACCGGCGCTGATGAGCGGGCACAGGTCGACGGCGCGGTTGGGCGCAAAGCCCTCGTTAACGCCGCGGTTCATATGGATAGCAAGGCTCGGGATGATGGCGACCTCGCGCTCGGTGGCAAGCAGGCGGCTCTCAATACGGTCGCCTTCGCGTACCAACACGCGGCCCGCGAGCGCCAGCGGGCGATCGAACCAGGTGTAGTCAATCATGCCGCCGTAGGCCTCGGTGTTCAGGCGCAGCGTCTCGCCCGCACCGTCAAGCTCGGGCACAGCCTTGACCTTAAACGTCGGCGAATCGCTGTGCGACGCCGTCAGTTGAAAATGATAGTCACCGGCAACGCCGTCCTCGCCCCACGTAGCAGCCAGGTCCTCGCCCACCTTAAAGGCAACAACGCTCGAGGTGTTGCGCTGCGTGTAATAACGCCCGCCCGGCTCGATATCCCACGCCGCGTTCTCGGGCAGGTAGGTAAAGCCCGCCTCGTCGAGCTCGGCCATAATGGTCGCCGCCGTATGGAACATGCTGGGGCATGCCTCGATAAAGTCGATAAGGTCGTTGGCGGCCTCGATATCGTCAGCCGTCACGTGCACGCGCTCGGGCGTTTCCTGATCCGTCATGCTCTCCCCTTTCGCTGGGTTGATGGTCCCCTCCAGCATACCCCGCCACGCCAGCACCGCACTCTTCATTCCGTGCTTAATTCCGCGCCGCTCACCAAGTTGAGGCATCATGCCCGCGCTCCTTTTGCGACAATTGCGCTAACAGGACGAGAGGAGCCGTCATGAAGCCACGTAACATTGCCATCGCCTGCGGTGTCGCGGGAGTCGCCGTCGGCTTTGCCGCTGCCGCCGGCATCGTTTACCGCAAGCAAATCAAGTCCGCCGCGTCGCTCAAACGCTTGACCGGCTACGCGGATGGCTATGACCTGTACGCAATCGACATCGCCTACGACTACGATCTTGATCGCATCATCGCCGCTGGCGTGCGCGACGACCAGGCCTACATCGATGCCGTGGTGGCGCAGGTGCTGCCCGGTGTGCCGGTACATGTCCAGGCGCCCCAGTTTGCCTGCAGCGCTTTTGTCGCCGTAGATGCCGAAGGCCGCGTGCGCACCGGTCGCAATTACGACTTTAAGGACGACACCTCGGCGCTGCTGGTGCGCAATCACCCACGTGGCGGCTATGCCTCCATCGGGTTTGCCGCCCTTAACAACCTGGGCGATAACACTCCGCTTGACTCCGTCGCCGGACGTGCCGCCGCACTCATGGGCCCGTTTGCCCAGCTCGACGGTGTTAACGAATGCGGCGTGTCCATTGCCGTACTCACTCTGGATTCCAAGCCCTGTGACCAGGACGCGCAACGCCCCGTCATCAATACCTCGCTCGCCATCCGTCTGGTGCTCGACCGTGCCGCCACCACGCAAGAAGCTGTCGACCTGCTTTCCGCCTACGACATGCACGCCATGGCAGGACGCGATTACCACTTCTTTATCAACGACGCCGCCGGTGACGCACGGGTGGTGGAGTGGGATCCGCGCGATCCCGACCGCGCATGCAAGGCGACGCCCGTGCGCCAGGTCACGAACTTCTACGCCTGCTATGGTGACGAAGTGCTGCCCAACCAAAAAAATGGCGAGCTGGGCCATGGTAAAGAGCGCGCCATCGCAATCGCCGATGTCCTTGACGCCCATGTCGGTGCCCAGGACGAAACGATTGTCTGGAAAGCCCTGCGTGCCGCAGCGCAAGAACCCAATCCGGAAGACATCACCAGCAATACGCAATGGTCGGTCGTCTTTGACAATACCGAACCCGCCGCCGCCATTACGCTGCGCCGCCACTGGGGCGACGTCGACGCCTTCGCACTGTAAGGACCCAGGCTCGTCGACCTTACGCTCGCCTGACGTTGTTTACATTTCTATACGCTTGAGCTAACACGTTTTACCCCCGTATCAACAGTGTGCGGGGGTAAACTTATGCGCATGTTATAACTTGCCCGGAAGGATTCATCATGCTTAGGATCGGTCTTCTTACCAGTGGCGGCGACTGCCAGGCGCTCAACGCCACCATGCGCGGCATTGTCAAAACGCTTATGACCAATAGCGAAGAGCCTATTGAGATCTATGGTTTTGAGGACGGCTACCAGGGCCTTATCTACAGCCGGTTCCGCGTCATGACGCCCGCCGATTTTAGCGGCATCCTTACCCGTGGCGGCACCATCCTGGGCACGAGCCGTACGCCGTTCAAGCGCCTGGATATTCCCGAGGCCGACGGCGTCGAGAAGGTGCCGGCAATGGTCCACACCTATCATAAGCTGCAGCTCGACTGCCTGTTTATGCTGGGCGGCAACGGCTCCACCAAGACCGCCAACCGTCTGCGCGAAGAGGGCCTCAACGTTATCGCCCTGCCTAAGACCATCGATAACGACACCTGGGGCACCGAGCTGACGTTTGGCTTTACGAGCGCCATCGACGTCGCCACCAAGTGCATCGACGACATTCACACCACCGCTTCGAGTCACGGCCGCGTGTTCGTTATCGAGATCATGGGCCACAAGGTTGGCTGGATCCCGCTATACGCCGGCGTCGCGGGCGGCGCGGATGTCATCTTGATTCCCGAGATCCCCTACGACATGGATAACGTCATCAAGACCATCGAGCATCGCATGGAGACCGGCAGCCGCTTTACCATCGTGGCCGTCGCCGAGGGCGCTATCTCCAAGGAGGACGCGGCGCTGTCCAAGAAGGAGTACAAGAAGAAACTCGCCGAGCGCACGAGCCCGTCGATCGTCTACGACATCGCCAAGGAGATCGAGGCCAAGACCGGTCGCGAGACCCGCGTCGCCATCCCCGGCCACACGCAGCGCGGCGGCCAGCCCAACGCCCAGGACCGCATCTTTGCGACCCAGTGCGGCGTCGAGGCGGCGCTGGGCTGTCTACGCGGCGAGTTTGGCTACATGATCGCCCTGCGTGACGGCAAGATGTGTCACATGCCGCTCGAGGATGTCGCCGGCAAGCTCAAGTATGTCGATCCCCAGAGCGATCTGGTGCGCGAGGCCAAGGCGCTGGGCATCAGCTTCGGCGACGAATAGCCTCGGCCGAAATCCATCCCATCGGACCCTCCGACCCCGCCCGACGTATTTCGATTTGGCTCCTCCCTTGACTCCGTCAAAGGTCGCCAATCGAAATCGTCGGGCGGGGTCGGAGGGTCCTTCGTTTACATACTCGCCGAGGCAATTCGTCTTCTTGCTGCGGGTGCCTGGTCTGAAATTCAGTTGCGGTGAAATAGTTCCTGCTTAGCCCGCAAATGGCTAAATCTAGAAGCTATTCCACCGCAATTTACTGAGTGGGGGCTCTTGGCTGCTACTTGCACTGACATTTGTCCTGAAATGGCTGGTCGTTAGGGGTTGCTACCGGTAGTTGCGGTAGGGTTGGAGCAGATTCTAACTAGAAATGGTGGTCGCTACCGGTTGTTCTCGGCATACTCGGCTCATTCGATTCGACCATCAAACGAAAGGAACCACCATGGATCTTGCGATGGCGCAGCGGCTCGTTGATCGCCGCAAGGCCGCCGGGCTTTCTCAGGAGGCGCTTGCCGCCCAGCTGGGTGTGAGTCGTCAGGCTGTCAGTAAATGGGAACGCAGCGAGTCCTCACCCGATACCGATAACCTCATTGCGCTCGCCGCGCTGTATGGCGTGTCGCTGGATGAGTTGTTGTATGGGGAAGCGGCTAGCGATGCTGATAGCTCAGAGGACGGCAGCACCGAAACGGTGGATGAGGCTAAAGAGGCCGAAGATTCTGCCGAGCACGCCGATTGCGGCGACAAACCACTTGTCGATATTTCCCTCGCGCGCGGCATCCACGTCATTGATCCCAATAAAGGCGAGGAAGTCCATGTTGGCTGGAACGGCATCCATGTGACCAACGAGCGCAAGGGCGAAGAGGTGCATGTGGGGCCAGACGACGTGCATGTCGATACGCTTGAGGACGATGGACATAGCGTGCATACCGATGACGACGGCACCGTCACCATCGACGGCGAGACGTTCTCCAGCTGGAAGGAAGCACACGACAAGCTCGACCATCATGGCAAGCATTTCCACACCAAGGTCGGACGTACATGGAACAAATTCCCCTTCCCCGCGCTTGTCGCCCTCGCCTATCTGGTGCTCGGCATTGTCTACGGCACATGGGCTGCGGGACTCTTCCTCGTCTTTTTGATTCCCGTCTACTACGCATTTGGCGACTTTATCGACCAACGCCACTTATCTAAGCTGATCGATGTCGTCTATTCAGTCAGTGCCGAGGCATGGTTCCTCTACATGTGGCTCTGCCTGGAACAACCCCATCCCGCCTGGGTAATCCTCATCACCATCCCGGTCGTAAAAGCACTCATGCGCTGGTGCCGCAAACAATGGAAGCATCGCGAGCGAGCCTAAACCATCCCAGCCCGACAGCAGCACCCAACTAGTACTCCCCCGCCCATCCCCCCTAAGTTGCGGTGATATAGCTCCGGTTTTAGCCTTGAGTAGTCGAGTTTAGGAACTATTCCACCGCAACTTACGAATGGTCGGAGCGGCTACAGCACAAGCGTCGGCGTTCGTTTGATGGTCCGCCACGAAAAGGGCCTATCTACTACGTTTAACTCGATGGGGCCAACCATGACCGCCTTTTTCGAAAATCGACAGGCCTTCTACCTGCGGTTTTATTTTTCGTTTTCCCGGCATGGTTGAGGGTATCCAATTAAACGTAGTAGATAGGCCCGTTTTGTGGCATACGACCCATTCAAGCCCAATCTCGAAGGCTAAAGAGAGCCTCTCATCCGCACCTGCGAGCGAAAACCAAATAGAATGAAAGGCAAATGGAAAGCCCGTTTGACGAGCGGAGAACATATGCGCGACGTAACCGAAAGCGACTGGAAGCTGTTTAAGAAAATGCTTCCTCAATGGCAAGAACGTTATATGGAAAAGCTCATCGGCCAGTACGTTGAGATGCTGAACGGCGACAGCGAAGCGTCCAGTAGATTTTGGGCACTAGAAGAGCGCCTCAATAGAGACAAGCTGTCCTCAGGCGTAATTGCAAACGACATTCGCCGCAGCACAATGCACCGCGAGATAGCCAATTTGCTTATCGACAGCGTGATCACCCTTGACGACCTTGACGGTTTTACCGAAGACATTAAGAGCTATGCGCAACACTGGATTGGCCAGTAAGAGCACTGAACGACAGACATCCCCAGCAAAACGGGGCAAACGCTGGGCCACCTAATGGTTGTCCGGCGTTTGCCCAGATAAAACCTGCCAAAATAAACCTGTCCCTTTTTGGCAGGTTACTCGGCGCTCTTGAGGGCGCCGACCATGTCGATCTTGTTGAGCGTTCGATTGGTGGCAAGGTTGACGATAAACGTAAAGGCAAAGGCCAGCAACACGGATAGCACGTAGCTCAGCGGCTCGACCTCAACATCAAAATACAGCGACGGCATCTGCAGGATGTACGTAAAACTCTCGGCCAGCAAGCCGCCTAGCGGTACGCCCAGTGCGGCGCCAATCGCCGTGAGGATCAACGTCTCCTTGTTGACGTAGTGGTGCACCTCGCCGCGACGGAAGCCCAACACCTTAATGGTCGCCAGCTCGCGCTCGCGCTCGGAGATATTCGTGTTGGACAGCGTAAACACCACCACAAACGACAGGCACGCCGCCATAAAGGTCACGAGCACCACGACCGAATTGATAATCGTAAAGTTCGCCTCATAGTTTTCCCAATGCTCGGCCGTACTCGAAATCGTAAGCCAACCGTCACTCTTAAGATTCTTGCTAAACGCAATCTGGTCGGCCGACGAACCCTTGAGCAGTGCAAAGATGCCGTTAAGACGCGCGCTTCGGCCGAACGTGCGCTCATAGGTGCCCTGCGTCATGTAAAGCGTGTTGCCCAGATAGTTAAGCGAAATGTCGCTGACTTTGACCTTGGCAACATTGAGCGACGAATCCTGGACGTGAGCCGTATCGCCCGGCTGAATCCCCAGCACCAGCTGTGAACTTTTGCTCAGATACACGTCTCCGTCACGCAAAGGCAGCGGTTCTTTGGACTCATCCTCCAGACGCACGTAATCGCCCAAGTCACTCGTGCGGTCATCGGGCACCACGATCAGCTGCACAGTCTCGCTCTTGCCGCCAAATGTAAAGGTGACGTTGTCGGTCATAATCGGCAGCGTCGAAGTCACGGTCACGTTGGAATCATTGGACGCGCTGCGCCCATCCAATGCCGCGCACGTCTGTGAAAAATCGTCGGGATTGGCGACCGCCAGCAGATCGTAGCGCGTGACGTGGCCGTACTGCTTGGGCGACAGCGCGACCGACGTATCACGAATGCCCATGCCGCAAATTACAAGCGCTGTGCAGCCCGCGATGCCAAAGATGGTCATAAAGGCGCGCTTTTTGTAGCGGAACAGGTTACGCGCCGCCACCTTGTTCAAAAAGCCCATGCGACGCCAGATAAAGCCGATGCGCTCAAGCAAGATGCGCGAGCCGGCACGCGGGGCCTTGGGACGCATAAGCGAGGCTGGGGTCTCGGACATCTCGTGGCGGCAGGCGATAATCGTAGCGCCCACCACGCCCACGGCAAACAGCGCCACCGACACGAGCGACGACACGATGTCGTACGAAAGCAGCATCTGGGGCAGCGAGTACATGTCGTCGAACACCGTAAACAGGAACAGCGGCAGGCCCACAAATCCGATGATGTTGCCGAGCACGCCGCCGATCAGACACGCCCACAGCGAGTAGTCCACGTATTTGGACAGAATACGCGCACGTGAATAGCCGAGCGCCTTGTACAGGCCAATAAGCGTGCGCTCCTCCTCGACCATGCGCGTAGCGGTGGTAAGGCTGATGAGCACGGCGACGATAAAGAAGATAAACGGGAACACCGTGGCGATGGCCTCAATTGACGAGCTATCGCTTTCCACGCTCGAGTAGCTTGCGATATTGCCGCGGTCCTGGATGTACCACGTACATTCGCCTAGATCGGAAAGCTCGGCGCGGGCATCGGCGAATTGTTGGTTGGCGGCGGCGCGGCGCTGGTCCAACTCGGCCTGAGCTTGGACGCGCTCCTCGCTGCCCTCGGCCATACGGTCGATGTTGCCCTGTTCAATCCCAAAGAGCATATTCGCCTGGCGTTCGGCCGCATCTAAGCTTGCCGGCGTGTCAACCGTCAACTCCTGAGCACGTGCCTTCTCACGCTCCTCGCGGATTTTCTCGATATTGCCCTTGACCTCGTTGATCTTTGTCGTGTAGGCGTCCGAATAGGAGCTGAGGCTCTTGGCTCCCTCGACGATCACGTGGACCGAGGAGTAGGAAGAAGATGTCGCGGCGTCCTCGTTCACATAGAACTTATAGTCCGCAGCCGAAGCAGCGCGAAAGGCGTTGACTGTCGAGTCGGAGCTCACGTCGGTGGGATCGAGGACCTCGGCCGTAATGGTGTAATCGCCCGCGGCAAACTGGTCCTTGGCACTTTGGTTCGACGAGCTCGCGTCATTGGCGGCAAAACTCACCGTATCGCCGAGCTTTTTGCCCGAAGCCTTCAGGAACTTCGAAGTCACCGCGACCTCATCGGCGCTCTCGGGCAAATCACCGCTCACCAGCACCGGTTGATCGATATTCTCCTTGGAAAGACTTTGCACGATCACGCGCTCGCGTGTTGTGCCCACGGCGGTGTAGGCGGTCTCGGTGTAGATACCCTCGGCCGTCTCGACGCCGTCGACCTCTTGGATAGCCGCAAGATCGTCGCGCGTAAGGCCATAGGTCGACTGCACGTTAATGTCATAGACATTCTGCTGGTCAAAATAGGCGTCGACCGAATCGCGCAAATCTTCGCAGCCTGCCTTAAGACCGCACATCACGCTCACGCCAAGCGCGGTGATGACCACGATAGACAAGAAGCGCTTAAGACTGCCGCGGATTGTACGGTAGATGCCACGGCGAAAAACCGTCGGCACCATATCGTTTGAGCTCTGAGCGGTGCGGTAGGTCGCAAACTCCCGGTCGCGACCCGCGCGCTCCGTATCGTGGTTTTGGCTGTTTTGGCGGTCCTGGTCCATGGGCGCTACCACTCGATCGTCTCGATAGGCACGGGATTTTGCTGGACCGTCTCGCTCTCCACGCGACCACTCTTAAAGCGGATCAGGCGATCGGCCATGGGCGCGAGCGCGGAGTTGTGCGTGATGATGATGACCGTAATGCCCTGCTTGCGGCAGGTATCCTGCAGCAGCTGCAAGATCTGCTTGCCGGTTTTATAGTCGAGCGCGCCCGTGGGCTCGTCGCATAAAAGAAGCTTGGGGTTCTTGGCCAGTGCGCGGGCAATGGACACGCGCTGCTGCTCGCCGCCCGAAAGCTGCGCGGGGAAGTTGGCGAGGCGCTCGCCCAGGCCAACCTGGCGAAGCGTCTGTTCGGCATCGAGCGAATCGGGGCAGATCTGAGCTGCAAGCTCAACGTTTTCGAGCGCCGTCAGGTTGGGAACCAGATTGTAGAACTGAAAGACAAAGCCGACGTCGGCGCGGCGGTACTCCACAAGCTGCGCCTCGTTGGCAGAGCTCACGTCGCGCCCGTCCACTGTCACGGAGCCGGAGGTTACCGTATCCATGCCGCCTAGGATGTTGAGCGCCGTAGTCTTGCCGGCGCCCGAAGCGCCCAGGATAATGGCGAGCTCACCGCGCTCAACGGTAAAGCTCGCGCCGTCGAGCGCATGGATGCGGGCATCGCCCTCGCCGTATGCTTTGATGACGTCTTTGAATTCGATATAGGCCATCGATCGGTTCCCATCTGGTCGGATAACTCTTTAGTATTACCCATTTCGCACCGACCAAAAAGGGACAGGTTTATTTTGGTAGGTTTTAGAGGCGGACAGTAAAGGTGATCCGGTTGCTGTGGCCGCAGACAGAAGCGCTCCCGCCATGGGCTTCGGCGATGGCTCTCACCACGGATAGGCCCACGCCCGAGCCACCTGTCTTGGAGCTGCGCGAGACATCTGCGCGGTAGAAGCGGTCGAACAGCCGATCCAGGTCACCCTCGGGCAGCTCATCAACAGCATTCGATACGACAAGCTCGGCCGAGCCTTTGCCCGCACCGCGTGAAACGGCGCGCAGGCTCAGCTCAATCACGCTGTCCTCGCTTGCGTAGCGTGTGGCATTGTCCAGCAGCAGCTCAACAACCTGCGCCACTGCCGCGGCATCGGCATGGGCTCGCACGCCGCTCGCGATCGACGTCGCCAGCCGCTTTCCGCGCGAAACCGCCACCGACCCAAACGGCGCCGCCGCCTTGTCCACTGCCTCTGAAAGATCGATCGATGTCATGGTAAAGCCGGCCGAACCCTCGTCCATACGCGCCAGGAACACCAGACGCTCCGTCAGCGCCGTCAGCCGCGCGACCTGCTCGTGAATGCTCTGCGTCCACTCGCTCTCGCCGCTCTCAATTTCCTGTACCTCGTTAGCGGCGTCGATCACGGCCAACGGCGTCTTGATCTCGTGGCTTGCATCGGTAATAAAGCGCTTTTGCTTGCTGTAGCTCTCGACCATCGGTCGAATCACCGCGCCCGAGGCACCCGTCACAATTGCCAGCACCGCCAGCCAGCCAATGCAACTGATCGCCACGCTCGCGCTCAAAAACGAATGAAAGCTTGCAAGCTCACGCGAGCAGTCCACGAACACATAGGTGGTCTCGTCGTCTTGAACGTCAGTCGTATAGCGATAATTGCCAGAAAAACCCGAGACCCAACCCTTTGAATGCAACTTTGCGGCAATACTGGCGGCGCGCTTGGCGCCCACCGCGGCAATGCGGGCCGTATTGACATCGGTCACCTGCCCACCGGCGATCGACACCGTAAAGTAGCGCGTGTCGAAGGGAGACTCCGCCGTCATACCTTCGAAGTGCCTGATGCGAACGCCCGCCTGGCTATCGCCGGCATCCTTGCCATTAGCGGGATCGTCTTTAGGCTCGTCCCCCCAATCGATACCGTCCTTGACCGCCAGGATATAGTCCAGGCGAGCGTCGGCCATCTTGCAGACATGCGAATAATTGACGATGTTGATGCCGGCGATGATGAGCGTGAGTACCACGGTCACGGCGCCCATGGCAACGAGGATGAACTTGCGACGCAGGCGGCGGCCCAATGCGTCAACAGAATTTGCCCGCCCCGTACTACTCGAGGCGGCGTGAAACCGCTCCGTCATGCGTTTGCACCACGCGCGTACGCTCACGCCCGCTCGCCTTCCTCGACAACCTCGAGCGAATAGCCCTGGTTGCGCGACGCGCGAATGGCAACGTTGGCACCAAGCGCCGTCAGCTTTTTGCGCAGGTACGAGATATAGACCCACACTACGTTGGCGCCTTCGGGCGCGTCCTCACCCCAAACCTCGAGCATCAGACGCTCGGTGGGCATGCGCGTCCCGGCGTTGCGCATAAAGAGTTCCATAAGCTGAAACTCACGATTGGCTAGGTGTTCCTCGCCCAAGGGACCCACAAGCGTGCAAGCCACCGTGTCGAGGCGCACGTTGCCCACGCTGAGCGTCGTGGCGTCAATTGCCGTCGCGGCACGCGTCATGGCACGGATGCGAGCGAGCAGTTCCTTGGCGGCGAACGGCTTAGTCAGGTAATCGTTGGCGCCGGCATCCAGACCCTCGACCTTATCGGACACCTCGCTTTTTGCCGTGAGCATGATGATGGGCAGGCGTTTACCGGCTTCACGCGTGCGTTTGAGCACCTCGATGCCATCCATGCCGGGCATCATGATATCTAGGATTGCGGCGTCATAGTCGTTGGCGAGCAGATATTCGAGCGCCGTCAAACCGTCGAGGGCGGTGTCGACCTCGTAGTCGCTATGTTGAAGAATCGCGGTAAGAGCGCGGGAGAGGCCGGGTTCGTCCTCGGCAAGCATCAGCTTCATAGTTGCTCCTTTGGCGCACGGAAATACAGGTTTAGATACTGCCGATAATAGCGCACCGAATAGCGCACCGTCAGCCGCCTTAGCGCAGCCTTAGCTACTCAACCTGCACGTTTTCAAATACGCAGGATAGGGCTTAGCCAAACTTAAGGCACATATGCCGAGCGCTTGGACGCATGCCGGCCGCGAAAGGACAGCGACTCGTCCCTTCGTGGCGCCTTCGTCATGCAAAGTGCCCTGGCGTTACTCCTCGTACGCGCCCTCGAGCCGAAGCAGCCACTCCTTGCGGTCAAGCCCGCCGGCATATCCGTTAAGCGAACCATCGGCGGCAACCACACGATGGCACGGCACAATGATCGAAATGGGATTACGCGCGACCGCGGCCCCCACGGCACGGGGAGACACAACAGGTGCTTCGTTTCCCGGTACACGATGTCGAGCCGCAACACGCTGGGCGATCTCACCATACGTAGCGACCTCGCCACGCGGGATAGAAAGCAGCTCAAACCAAACCTCACGCTGAAACGCCGTGCCAATCATATGCAACGGCGGCGTAAACCGAGGCTCCTGCCCCGCAAAATAAGCATTCAGCCAAGCCCAAGAACGCTCAAGCACCGAAGAAGCCGCGCCATTTGCCGGACTCACCGAAGACATCCCACCGGTACCAGAAACCGCATCGGCGCCTTCAACATGTTCGGGATCTTCTTTGAGAAGCGTGGAGCCAAAGTGCTCCTGCCCCTCAAACCAAAGCCCCGTCAAACCGCGGCCATCAGCGGCAAGCAGGATTTCGCCCAAAGGCGAAGCAAACGTCGTCGTGACCACCAGCGGCTCCTTTCAAAACTCCGCAACATAATACCGCGAATTGTGCAGACAACCCCACAGATACGTCTGGGCGGGCTCGCAATTGCTTAAGCGAGGCTGTTTTCCCCAATCAAGCGAAGAAGACGCAGGGCTTCGACGCCAGAGAGGTACCTCTATCAGCTGAGCTCTAATACTTTCCCGAGAAGTGAACGAGTAAAAACGAAGCCCCGGAGCATCCACACCTTTAGCCCAAAAAACCGCAGGATTCACGCTGTAAAACCGCAGGAAATAGCGGTCAAAATATGCCAATGCTTCGGGGGTCCAAATAAGCTCGTTCACTTCACGGGAAAGTATTAGACCCCGATTCACCCCAACCCCAAAGTCGCCCCAGGCAGCAGGCGCGACAGCGCCGCGGCTGCCGTCACGGCCCCGCAGTCACCCCAGGCAGCAAGCGCAACGCGCCGCAGCTGCCGGCCGCGCCCCACAGTCCCCCAAGGCGGCAGGCGCAAAGCGCCGAGGCCGCCGCCGGGATCAGGGCCCGCAACGGCCACGTGCCCTCACATCAGCCCAGCGGCCCCAACCAACAACGGCCCCATCGCAGGCCGCTCGCAGCAGCGTCACCGCAGGCGGTGGCCGGGCTTAGCTTTCAGAACACTCCGCAGACCAGTGTGGCGCCTTGTCCGCGGCTCCGAAGGAGCAGAACAAGGCGCCACACATGGTCGAGGACGTTCTGAAAACTAAGCCCGGCCCCCGCCGGACAGGTCGCACTACTCGCAGAGCAGCTTAGCGATCTGGACGGCGTTGGTTGCCGCGCCCTTACGGATTTGGTCGCCGCAGCACCAGAAGGTGATACCGCGCGCGGCCTCGGGGTTCGAGATGTCGCGACGCACGCGACCGACCCAGATCAGGTCCTGGTCGGACGTATCCATCGGCATGGGGAAGCGATCGTGCGCATCCTCGGCGCCCATGTCGTCAACCAGCTTCACGCCCGGAGCGGCAGCGAGCGCAGCGCGAGCCTCCTCGACCGTAATGTCGCGCTCGAACTCGAGCGTAATGCTCTCGGAGTGCGAGCGCAGCACAGGCACGCGCACGCAGGTGCAGTTCACGCGCAGCTCGGGCAGGTGCATGATCTTACGGCCCTCGTTTTGCAGCTTCATCTCCTCAGAGGTAAAGCCCTCCTCCTTGACGCCGCCGATCTGCGGAATCAGGTTGCTCGCCAGCTGGGCGGCAAACGCGCGCGGCTCGGGAATCTCCTCGCCACGGCCCAGGGCGGCCAACTGAGCCTCGAGCTCGGCCATGCCGGGGGCGCCAGCACCCGAAGCCGCCTGGTACGTCGAGACGATCATGCGTTTCACGCCAGCGAGCTGATGCAGCGGCCACGTGGGAACCAGGCCGATGATGGTCGCGCAGTTGGGGTTGGCGATAAGGCCGTGATGCCACTTGATGTCGTCGGCATTGATCTCGGGCACGACCAGCGGCACCTCGGGATCCATGCGGAAGGCGTGGCTGTTGTCGACCACGACGGCTCCGCGCTTGACGGCCTCGGGCAGCAGCTCCTTAGCGATATCGTCGCCGGCAGCGCCGAGCACGATGTCGCAGCCCTCAAAGGCCTCGGGGCAAGCCTCTTCAATCACGATCTGCTCGCCACGGAACTCGACGGTCTTGCCCGCGGAGCGTGCACTTGCCAACAGCTTGAGCTTGCTGACCGGGAACTCCTGCTCGTTGAGGCACTCGAGCATCTGGGTGCCCACGGCTCCCGTCGCGCCCAAAATAGCAACCGTGTACTGTTTCATGCTTCCCCCTTTAAAGGTTTTGGCTTTTGCCCGCACGCCGAGCAGGCCGATTATTGTTGCCAGTGTATACAAGAACAGGGCGGGCACGAAACCCGCCCCGTCGAAACGAAACCGAAACGAAACGCCCCGCCGTAGATTTTTGGCGCGTGCCCCAACAATCTACCGAGACAGTCGCTACTTGTGGAGTGCCGACAGGGCGGGATCGACCGGCGCGGGAGCCTCCAGGTCGGAGACCTTCACAATGCCGTTCTCATCGGAGAAGGCACGGTAGATGGTCCGGATCGCCAGATCGAAGTCCTTCTCCTCGACACCGATAATGATGTTGATCTCGTCGCAGCTCTGCGAAATCATGCGCACGCTCACGCCGGCCTGGCCGAGCATGCCAAACAGATGGCCCGAGATGCCCGCGCGACCGCGCAGGTTACGGCCAACGGTTGCGATGAGCGCCAAGCCCTCGACAACCTCGATCTCGAGCGGCTCGACCTCCTGCTGAATGTCGCCCACGAGCGAGTACAGCGAATCGTGAACGTCCTGCTCCTGCACCACGGCGCCAAAGCGGTCGACACCGGTGGGCATGTGCTCGACGGAAACGTCATAGCGCTCGAAGACCGAAAGCGCGCGGCGCATAAAGCCGACGCGGGGCTTGGTGCGGTCGCGGGCGACGTTGATGGCGACAAAACCGCGCTTGCCGGTCACGCCGGTAATGATGGGCTCTGCCTCGCCCTCATCAGCCGTCTCGCTAATAATGGTGCCGGGGTCCTGCGGCGCATTGGTGTTCTTGATGACCAGCGGAATACCGGCCTCGCGCACGGGGAACACAGCCTCCTCGTGCAGGACGCTCGCGCCCATGTACGAAAGCTCGCGCAGCTCCTCGTAGGTAACGCGGGCGATGGGCTGAGCCTCGGGCACGATGCGCGGATCGGCAGAGTAGAAACCCGAGACGTCGGTCCAGTTCTCGTACAGATCGGCACCCAGGCACTTGGCCAGGATCGAGCCGGAAATATCGCCGCCGCCACGATCGAGCAGCTTAATCTGGCCCTCACGCGTCGCGCCGTAGAAGCCAGGCATAACAAAGCCGCCCTGCTGACCGTACTCCTGCACCAGCTCGGAGGTGCGATTCATGCTGAGCGTACCGTCGTGATGGAACGCTACAACCGTCGCGGCGTCCAGGAACGGTAGGCCCAGGTACTCAGCCATAAGGCGAGCGGTGAAGTACTCGCCGCGGCTCACGAGCTCCTCGGTGGAGTAACCGCCCGAGCGGGCGCGCTCGGCAAAAGCTGCGAACTCCTCACGGATGGGATAGGTGAGCTCCAGCTCGTCGGCAATATCAAAGTAGCGCTGGCCGATGTCCTCGAGCAGCTCCTCGCACGACACGTGGTACTTAACGTGCGCGTTAACCAGGTAGAGCAGGTCGGTCACCTTGGTGTCGCCCTTAAAGCGGCGACCGCAGGCGGAAACCACCACAAAACGGCGAGCCGGGTCGGCATCGACGATGGCCTTGATCTTCTTGAAGTGTTCGGCGTCGGCGACCGACGAGCCGCCAAACTTGGCAATCTTAATCATGGGCTGGAGGTTACCTTTCTAAAAAGCCTCTGCGAACCTATTTTGCGCGCTCTGATACCATGGTTTCACCGATTGGGACCAAGGCATCCGAGGAGCAGTGTTATATGGGAACTTATCATAGTACACGAGGACGCACTTTATCGTGCTCAAGTAAGGTGGCAATCCGCACCGGCATCGCTCCCGACGGGGGTCTGTTTGTCTCGGACGAGCTCGGCACCCAGCAGGTCGATATCAGCTCGCTTGCAGATAAATCGTACTTTGAAATCGCTCAAGATGTGTTGGGAATGTTACTGAATGATTACACGACCGAAGAAATTTCGGCGTGTGTCGACGAGGCATATCGCGGCACGTTCGCGAGCGAAGAGGTCACGCCGCTCGTCAAACTCGACGCCGCACCGGGCGCCGACGCCCCTCAGACCTATGTGATGGAGCTCTTTGGCGGCCCCACGAGCGCCTTCAAGGACGTCGCCCTGCAGATGCTCCCCCGTCTGATGGCCCGCACCTCTGCCAAGGACGGCGGCGCCGAGCGCATCATGATCGTCACCGCCACGTCTGGCGACACGGGCAAGGCCGCACTCGCTGGTTTTGCCGATGCTCCGGGCACGGGCATTACCGTCTTTTATCCCGAGGGCAAGGTCAGCCGCGTGCAGAACCTGCAGATGTCCACGCAGGAGGGCGACAACGTCGCCGTCTGCGGCATCCGCGGCAACTTTGATGACGCCCAGAGCGCCGTCAAGCGCATCTTTGCCGATAAGGAGCTTGCCGAGCGCCTGGAAGCCGCCGGCACGGTGCTTTCGAGCGCCAACTCCATCAATGTCGGCCGTCTGGTACCGCAGGTCGTCTACTACTTTGCCGCCTATGCGCAGCTGCTGCGCGCCGGCGCTATCGAGGCTGGCGACGCCGTAGAGTTCTGTGTACCCACCGGCAACTTTGGCGATATCTTGGCCGGCTACTACGCCAAGCGCATGGGCCTGCCCGTCGCCAAGCTCATCGTCGCGAGCGACAAGAACAACGTGCTTGCCGACTTCCTGACCACCGGCGTCTACGACCGCAACCGTCCGTTCTTCACGACCATTTCGCCGTCGATGGACATCCTCATCAGCTCCAACCTCGAGCGCATGCTCTACTTCCTGTCCGACGGCGACTGCGAGCTCGTTGCCGGCCTTATGGAGCAGCTGGCACAAACTGGTCGCTACGAGGTTCCCGCCGAACTGCTGGCCAAGATCCAGAGCGTGTTTGGCTGCGGCTGGGCCAGAGAGG
>CABUOF010000029.1 GCA_902493125.1 uncultured Collinsella sp.
AAGCTGATAAAGGGCGCCCGTAACCAGGAGAACTACCGTGAGTTCTCGCAGTACCCGGCCGTTGAGCACGACCTCGCTATCGTGGTCGACAACACTGTGACCTGCGAGGATCTTGAGCGTCGTATTACGAGTGCCGGAGGCAAGCTGCTCGAGGGCGTGCGCCTGTTCGACGTCTACCGCGATCCCATCCGCATCGGTGCGGGCAAGAAGTCCATGGCCTTCGCGCTTACGTATCGCTCCGACGACCACACGCTCACCAGCGAAGAGGTCGAGAAGGCGCACCAGAAGATCGTCACCAAGGTGTGCAAGGGCGTAAACGGCGAGGTCCGCTCGTAATCTTTGCCGTTCGGAACCCGCCCCCTGCGGGGTTTTCACGGCAACGTCCTCGCCGCTTCGCGGCTGTGGGATGTTGCCTTAGAAAACCCCTCTCGGGGGCGGGTTCCTGCGTTAACCTTGTTGCGAGCGGACCGCACCCTCTTCCGGGTGACCGGAAAGTTGGGAGTGCATGGGCCTTTATTGGACGGTGCGTGGACCTGGGTTAATAACGTACGTATTGCAAGGGCGTGCTGCGTTGTGGGCGGTGCGCCTTTTTGTTAGTATGCAGAGTCGGTGTTACGGATTGTTGGAAACGTAACACGCAACGTTCTGATTGAGAGGGCTCATGCATATTCCCGATAATTATCTGTCCCCGCAGACCGATGCCGTTATGGCGGTGGCGATGGTGCCCGTTTGGGTTCATTGCATCAAAAAGGTGCGCGCCACGCTCGATCGCGAGCACATGGCTTTCCTGGGCATCTGCGCCGCGTTCTCCTTCCTGCTCATGATGTTCAACGTGCCGCTACCTGGCGGCACCACGGGTCACGCCGTCGGCGGCGCGCTCATCGCGCTGCTGCTGGGCCCCGAGGCTGCTGCCATTGCGGTTTCGGTCGCGCTGGCATTGCAGGCGCTTCTGTTTGGCGACGGCGGCGTTCTGTCGTTTGGCGCCAACTGCTTTAACATGGCCTTTGTGCTGCCGTTTGTCGCTGCTATCGTGTTCCGTGCGCTCAACGGCCGTCTGCACGACAAGAGCTGGGGCACCTCGGTTTCTGCCATCGTGAGCGGTTGGGTCGGCCTGTGCCTGGCGGCCCTGTGCGCGGCAATCGAGTTTGGTATTCAGCCGATGCTCTTTACCAACGCTTCGGGCGCGCCGCTGTACTGCCCCTTCCCGCTGTCCGTGGCTATTCCGGCCATGTTGATCCCGCATATGCTGGTTGCCGGCGTGATCGAGGGCGTGGCGACGGCCGCCATCTACGGTTTCATTAAGAAGACGGCGCCGAGCATTATCGTCGGGCCCGAGGCCGTCGATGGCCAGCTTGCTGCCGAGGGCGCTGCTGCTAAGAAGACCTCGCTGGTCCCCACGCTCATCCTGATCGCCGTGCTTGTCGTGGCCACGCCGCTGGGCCTGCTGGCCACGGGTGACGCCTGGGGTGAGTGGGACGCCGAGGGCGCCGCGACCGCCGTTCAGGAGGCTGGCGACGACAGCCTGCAGGCTTCGGTCGGCCTTGATACCCCGACCTTTGCCGACGCTCTGCCTACGGGTGATTACCTGCAGGCCTATTCCGAGGAGCAGGGTCTTGGCTTTGCCGGCCAGGCTGCCATGTATATCCTCTCGGGCGTAATTGGCGTGGCGGTGCTCACCATCGCATTCCGCTTGATCTCGCTTACGGTCAAGGAAAGCGGTGCTCATGGCAATAGCCGAGCTGCCTAGCTGGCTTGCGACCGAGCAGCGTTACGAGCCCGCGGGGGCTCGGCATCGTGTGATGCAAAAGAATGTACTGCACCTGGCGAGCCTGCTTGAGCGGGTTCGCCTGGGTGGAGGCGCGCACGAGGGCGGGTCGATAATCGACCGCGCCCTTTCTTCCGTTTCGGCCCCGGTGCGCCTGGTGGGGATGCTCGTCTGCGTCCTGTGCGTGTGTCTGACACAGAGTCCGCTGTACCTCATGTTGATGGCGGCGATCGCATTGGTGCTCGTTGCCGTGCGCCCCGTACGCGGGCTGCGGGCAACCTTTGTGCCGGCGCTTGGCGCTGCGGGGCTCGCGGTGGTTCTGGCACTGCCTGCCCTGCTGCTGGGCGCGTCTGCCACGGGCGCCATGCTCAAGATTGCACTCAAAACGTTCATTAACGTGTCGCTGGTACTGGGCGTTTCGTGGACGCTCACCTGGAACCGCATGTCGGCAGCGCTTAAGATGTTGCGCCTGCCCGACGAGGTTATCTTTACGTTTGATATGGCACTCAAGCATATCGAGGTGCTGGGACGCACGGCTCACGATCTGTGCGAATCGGTCATGCTGCGCAGCGTCGGTCGCGCGCCCGAGAGATTTTCGCGTACCGATTCGATCGCGGGTATCATGGGCATGACGTTTATCAAGGCGATGGAATGCAGCCGTGCGATGGACGAGGCCATGCTCTGCCGCGGCTTTGCCGGTGCGTATCCGGCGCTCGCGCGCGCCGGGTTTGGCTGGCGCGATGCCGTTTACGCGGCCGTTGTGGTGCTGCTCGCCGTGTTGTGCGCGGTGCTGTAGCGCGGGCGGCCGAGCCGTCGATGTGAGTAGGGAAGGGCGACGTTTTGGCAAACGATACGAATGACGCGATGGGCGCGAGCGGCGCTGCTGGCGTCGAGACCACGCCGCTCATCGAGTTTCGCGACGTGGTGTTTTCCTATGCGGGGCATACGGTGGTCGATGGCGTTTCGCTGCAGGTGGACCGTGGGGAGCTTGTTGCCCTGCTCGGTCCCAACGGCTGCGGCAAGACGACGATCATGCGCCTTATCAACGGCCTTGAACTTGTGGACGCGGGTGCGTATCTGTTTGACGGGCATGCGGTCGATGCGGCATATCTCAAGGATTCCGCGGTTGCCCAGCGGTTCCATCAGCGCGTGGGCTTTGTGTTCCAGAATGCCGATGCGCAGCTCTTTTGCGCCACGGTGGGCGAGGAGGTCGCGTTTGGCCCGGCCCAGATGGGGCTGCCGGCAGACGAGCTCGAGCGCCGCGTGCGCGATGCTATGGGGCTGTTCCAGGTTGCCGACCTTGCCGACGCCTCTCCCTATCAGCTTTCGGGTGGGCAAAAGAAGCGCGTGGCGCTGGCTGCCGTCGTGTCGATGAACCCCGATATCCTGGTACTCGACGAGCCTACCAACGGACTTGACGAAGACTCTTGCGACATCGTGGTCAACTTTCTACTGGCCTATGTTGCTGCCGGTAAGACGGTCTTGATGAGCACGCACCATCAGGATTTGGTACGACGCCTGGGTGCCCGCGCCATCTATATCGACCGATATCACCACGTGGTCGAGGCACCCGTGGCATCGTATGGAACCGAAAGCGGCACTGCGGAATAGTTGCTGCGTAGTAGGGCTGCGGCCGTGCGCGTGGCTTGCCGTGAATGGTATAGTTATCCAGGTTTTTATGGGGGGTGGCTATGCCAAGCTGGAACATTCATATCGCTCAGACGGAGCGTTTGCTGGAGCGCACCGGTGCGCTTGCCAATAGCGTGCGCGACCGCAATGCCTTTTTGTTTGGCTGCGTGGTTCCGGATATTTTCGTGGGCTATATGGTCCCTGGCATCGCCGATCCCATCCCGTACCGCATCACGCATTTTGCCAAGCCTGAGCCTATCCCCAAGCCGCGCGAGCATGAGTTTTGGGACATCTATGTGGCGCCGCTGCTCAAAGGGGCGCCTGTTGGTACGCTGGCTGCCGCGACCTCGATTGTCGAGGAGCGCGAACGACTCAATCGGGTGCATTATCCCCAACGCTATAGGGACGCCGAGCCGGTTGCCGGTCCCGGTGCTAGCGAGCTTTCGCTCGCGCCCGATGACGTGGCGCAGTCGCTGCTCGATCTGACGCTGGGAGTTTGGTCTCACCTCGTGGCCGATACCGTGTGGAATACACGCGTGAATCAGTACCTGGAGGCGCACGGCGGCAAGCCGTGCGAGGAATTCCGCATTAAAAAGCAAGGCGACTTTGACTGGTTTGGCAAGACACTCGGCATCGTTTCGATTCCGCGCGCGACCGATCGCCTGTATACTGCGGCGACCCGTTTTGGTCAGTATCCCATCCATAAGGAGTATGTGCTCAAGACCATTGGCGTTATGCACGAGATTGTACGCGAAAACCCCGGCGAGTCCGATCATCCGCCGTATCGCCTGCTAACCGAGGAGTTTTTCGATACAACGTTTACCGAGGTTATCGAGCTAACCGAGGCGGGATTTGCGGCTCGCGTCGAATCGCCCGATATGCCTGCGCTTCCCCTGATTGCTAGCTGCTAGCTGGCCGGCTTGGCGGTGAATAGCTCAACCCAATTGACTAACAGCTCCCGTCGCAGGGCATCTTCGGTGGAGCGTTCCTGATCGGTCTTTGGGATGTAGGAGAGCCCCGCCTTTTTATGGATGAGTTCGGCGATGTTGTTAAAGCTCTTCGTGTCTTTGATTTGCTCATAGGTTATCTGGATAACGTCATAGCCCATGCTGGTGAGCGCGGTGGTGCGCTCGGCATAGGAGAGGCTCGCGGCTTCGCCATCGTGGGCGGAGCGGCCTTGGCATTCCAAGATGACGCCCATGCTGTCGGTGTTGCTCTCGATGAGGATATCGGCGTAGCAGCAGGTTTTGTCATACAGCGAGCGTGCGGCGTCGCTGAGTGGGATGCGCACGTTGTTTGCGATGTTGATGCCCATGCCGCCTTCGTCGCGGGGGAGCGAGACAAGCATGGAGGTCTGTACTTCGAAGGGCGAGGCGGTCTGCCCCGTCATGTGCTCGGCCGCCCAGCGCAGTTGTTTGACGCCGCGCAGGCCTGCAGCTTGCTTGGCGAACGCGGCGATATCCGTTGCGGTAAGAAGCGGCGTGCGCTTCCACAAGTTGGTGTCATTGCCCTTGGTGTCGTTAACTCGCTCCCAGCCGCAGCTGGGTGGAATGAACTTAAGCGAAATAGCTTCATCGAGTTGTTGTTGCGTTCGCTCGCAGGGCTTAAACACTGCAAAGGAGCCGCACATCTCGTAGCACGCCATGAGTAACTGGTTGCGTGAGACCTGCGTGGCAAGGCTGAGCAGCGTAAACTCCGGTGAAGTGACATCAAACCCATGCTCAGTCTGCCTAAACGACCCGGGAGGCGGCTCTTGGGTTAGCAGACGGCTATGAAATAGCTTTCCGTTCGCGCGCTGCTTTCTTTCGCTTACGAATCTCCAAACTGGTGTGCCGAGCAAGTCTTTAAATACTGGCTGTTTTGAGTAATGCACCAAGCGATGGTCATGGTCGGGCGACAGGATTGCCGGATAGAGTCCCAGTATCTGGGGCGGGATGCGATAGTACTGAAAAGCCGTGGGTCCGCAGGCAAGAAATGACATAGCGATCCGATCGTTTGAGCGTTGTTTGGGCTAGAAAAGCTATCCGTTTCGGAAGTGCGGGGAAAAAGACAAATAGGTCAGGCACAAGCGGTATTAAAGCCAACTTTATCAGGGGTTTTGTTGAAATAAAAGGGCTTGTGCTCGGAGGTAAGCAATTTTTCCCCGCACTTCCGAAAACGCGGTCGATCTGGCTCTTGCTGAAACGATTTAGCAGCGTCCGTTAAAGTGTGGGTTTGCCACCGGGCGAACACTTTTAGCGCTTGAGACTTTATTTTTGGGCCTCGAAGGGTGGATTTCGCGCTTTTGGTAAAGAAATGAGTGCGTGTTTTGCCGTGCGGCGGCATTGGCACAGAAAAAGGGCCCGGAAGGCGAAGCCTTCCGGGCCCTTTGCAATGCAAATCTGCTTGCAAGTACGATTTAGCGTACCTGAGCGACGTAAGCGACGTTGGTCGAGGAGACCTTGTCCTCGAGCTGGACGCTCATGCGGGGATCGCCGGCGGTAGCGACGGTCAGATCGCCGGCCTCGACGTAGCCGAGCTCCTTAGCGGTCTCGATCGCCTTGACGATCGTGCCGTTGACGGTGCCCTGGGTAATCTCGGCCTGGTGCGGGATAACGCCCCAGTACATGATCATCTGCTGGACGGCCCACTCGTGGCGGGAGAACGCGCAGATCGGCATGTTGGGACGGAAGTGCGAAATCAGGCGAGCGGTACGACCGGTGGTCGTCGGCACGGTGATGCACTTGGCGCCAACGGTGGTGGCCATGTTCACAGCGGACATACCCACAACGTTGTTAACAACGCGGGTGCCATGAGCGTCGGCCGGAACCTCGAGCGGAGCGTGGGCCGGGAGGTACTTCTCGGTCTCGAGAGCAATGCTGGCCTGCATCTTGACGGCCTCGACCGGGTACTTACCGGCAGCGGACTCGCCAGAGAGCATAACGGCGTCGGTGCCGTCGTAAATGGCGTTAGCAACGTCGGCAACCTCGGCGCGCGTCGGGCGCGGGTTCTGCTGCATGGAGTCGAGCATCTGCGTAGCGGTGATAACGGGCTTGTAGGCCGCGTTGCACTTAGCGATGATCTCCTTTTGGATGTGCGGAACGAGCTCGGGCTTGATCTCGATGCCCAGGTCGCCACGGGCGACCATGATGCCGTCGGAAGCCTCGAGGATCTCGTCGAAGTTCTCGACGCCCAGGGCGCACTCGATCTTCGGGAAGATTGTCACGTGCTCGCCACCGTTCTCGCGGCAAAGCTTGCGAATGCCGCGGACGGACTCGCCGTCACGGATGAAGGAAGCGGCGATGTAGTCGATGTTCTCGGTCAGGCCAAAGAGGATGTCCTGACGATCGCGCTCGGTGATGGCGGGCAGCGAGATGTTGACGTTGGGCATGTTGACGCCCTTGCGCTCGCCGATCAGGCCGTCGTTCTTGACGACGCAGGTCATGTCCTGGCCGTCGACGGACTCGACCTCGAGGGCAACCAGACCGTCATCGATCAGGATGAGGGAGCCCTTCTCGACCTCGGAGGGCAGAGCCAGGTAGTCGAGGGAGATGTGCTCAGAGGTGCCGTGGAAATCCTCGGACGTGGGCTGAGCAGTAACGACGATCTTATCGCCGGTCTTGACGGCAACCTTCTTGCCGTCGACCAGAAGGCCGGTGCGGACCTCGGGGCCCTTGGTGTCGAGCAGGATGCCGACGGGCAGACCGAGCTCCTTGGAAATACGACGGACGCGCTCGATGCGACCGTGGTGCTCGTCGTAGGATCCGTGCGAGAAGTTAAAACGGGCGACGTTCATGCCCGCCTTGATCATCTCGCGGATGGTCTCGTCGCTATCGCAGGCGGGACCCATGGTGCATACAATCTTGGTGCGCTTGTACATTCAGACCTCCATCTGACATCGTCTTGCGCTGATAGATAAACCATAAGAAATAAAACTGAGATGATTATAACGAAATGACGACCGAATACCCTCAAAAATCGACCGTATGCCGAATTAGAAGTTCATTTTTTGCGGTAAAAACGGTATATGAAAAAACTTTATCAACCGTTCTGACCGCTGCTATCTGGGCGATATTTCAGTTTGACGATGCGCCGAAGAAAAAACGTTTTATCAATGTTGAGCATCACACGGTCTGCATCGTTGCACTCGAGCCGTGTTTCCAATTGGAATGTTTTGGCTAGACGCGCCGCTTTGGGGTACCATAGCTCCACTATCAACTGCCGCTCAGCACGGCAGCCTTGATGAGCCCTTGCCCTTCTCCTGGGAATTATGATCGGGCATCAATCTGCTGAGTGGCCCGAATCCCAGGAGGGGACTCTATATGCAAAAGGAATACCTGTCCGCCGCGGCGGAGGTACTCAGCGACCAAGGTGTCGATGAGAACCTCGGCCTGAGCAACGACGAGGCGTCGTCGCGCCTCGCCAAGACAGGCCCTAACAAGCTCGAGGAAGCCGAGAAGACGCCGTTGTGGAAGCGCTTCTTTGAGCAGATGGCCGACCCCATGGTCATCATGCTGATCGTTGCCGCCGTCATCAGTGCACTCACGGGCATGGTCAAGGGTGAGGCGGACTTTGCCGACGTCGCCATCATCATGTTCGTCGTTATCGTCAACTCGGTGCTGGGCGTGGTTCAGGAGGCCAAGAGCGAGGAAGCTCTCGAGGCATTGCAGGAGATGAGCGCCGCGCAGTCCAAGGTGCTGCGCGACGGCAAGCTCGTGCACCTGCCGAGCGCCGAGCTCGTGCCCGGCGATGTGATCATGCTCGAGGCGGGCGACTCCGTCCCGGCCGACTGCCGCGTGCTCGAGAGCGCCACGATGAAGATCGAGGAGGCCGCCCTTACCGGCGAGTCCGTGCCCGTCGAGAAGCATGCCAACGTGATCGAGCTCGCCGCCGGCACCGACGACGTGCCGCTCGGCGACCGCAAGAACATGTGCTACATGGGTTCCACCGTGGTGTACGGTCGCGGTCGCGCTGTCGTGGTCGGTACCGGTATGAACACCGAGATGGGCAAGATTGCCGGCGCCCTGGCCGAGGCCAAGGAAGAGCTCACGCCGCTGCAGGTGAAGCTTGCCGAGCTCAGCCGCATCCTCACCATCATGGTTATCGTCATCTGCGTCGTTATCTTTGGCGTCGATATCATCCGCCACGGCGTGGGCAACGTTCTTACCGACCCGACCGCCCTGCTCGATACCTTTATGGTCGCCGTCTCGCTCGCCGTCGCTGCCATCCCCGAGGGCCTGGTCGCCGTCGTGACCATCGTGCTGTCGCTTGGCGTGACCAAGATGGCCAAGCGCCAGGCAATCATCCGCAAGCTCTCTGCCGTCGAGACCCTTGGCTGCACGCAGACCATCTGCTCCGACAAGACCGGTACCCTTACCCAAAACAAGATGACCGTCGTCAAGCACGAGCTCGCCGCGCCTAAGGAGAAGTTCCTGGCCGGCATGGCTCTGTGCTCCGATGCCCAGTGGGACGAGGAGCTGGGCGAGGCCGTGGGCGAGCCGACTGAGTGCGCGCTCGTCAACGACGCCGGCAAGGCGGGCCTCACTGGCCTGACTGCCGAGCACCCGCGCGTGGGCGAGGCCCCGTTCGACTCGGGCCGCAAGATGATGTCCGTGGTTGTCGAGACCCTGGACGGCGAGTATGAGCAGTACACCAAGGGCGCGCCCGACGTGGTGATCGGCCTGTGCACCCATATCTACGACGGCGACAGGGTCGTTCCGCTGACCGAGGAGCGTCGCGCCGAGCTCGTGGCCGCCAACAAGGCCATGGCCGACGAGGCCCTGCGCGTGCTGGCGCTGGCAAGCCGCACCTACACCGAGGTCCCGAGCGACTGCAGCCCCGCTGCGCTCGAGCACGACCTGGTCTTCTGCGGCCTGTCCGGCATGATTGACCCTGTCCGCCCCGAGGTCTCCGACGCCATCCGCGAGGCCCACGACGCCGGTATTCGCACCGTCATGATCACGGGCGACCATATCGACACCGCCGTGGCCATTGCCAAGCAGCTGGGAATCGTCACCGATCGCAGCCATGCCATTACCGGTGCCGACCTCGACCGCATGAGCGACGAGGAGCTCGACGCGCACATCGAGGACTACGGCGTGTACGCCCGCGTCCAGCCCGAGCACAAGACGCGCATCGTCGAGGCCTGGAAGTCGCGCGACCAGATCGTCGCCATGACCGGCGACGGCGTCAACGACGCCCCGTCCATCAAGCGCGCCGACATCGGCGTCGGTATGGGCATCACCGGCACCGACGTCACCAAGAACGTTGCCGACATGGTGCTTGCCGACGACAACTTCGCCACCATCATCGGTGCCTGCGAAGAGGGCCGTCGCATCTACGACAACATCCGCAAGGTCATCCAGTTCCTGCTTTCGGCCAACCTTGCTGAGGTGTTCTCGGTGTTTATCGCCACGCTCATCGGCTTTACCATCTTCCAGCCGGTGCAGCTGCTGTGGGTGAACCTGGTCACCGACTGCTTCCCCGCGCTCGCGCTGGGCATGGAGGATGCCGAGGGTGACATCATGAAGCGCAAGCCGCGCAACGCCAAGGACGGTGTCTTTGCCGGTCACATGGGCCTGGACTGCGTGGTCCAGGGTCTGATCATCACCGTGCTGGTGCTGGCGAGCTTCTTTGTGGGCGTGTACTTTGACATGGGCTACATCCACATCGCCGATATGATCGCCGGCAATGCCGACGAGGAAGGCGTGATGATGGCGTTCATCACGCTCAACATGGTCGAGATTTTCCACTGCTTCAATATGCGCAGCCGTCGTGCGTCGCTGTTCACCATGAAGAAGCAGAACAAGTGGCTGTGGGCTTCCGCTGCGCTGGCGCTGGTGCTGACGGTGATCGTGACCGTACAGCCGACGCTTGCCGAGATGTTCTTTGGCCCTGTGACGCTTGAGCTCAAGGGCGTTCTTGCCGCGCTGGGCCTGGCCTTCCTGATCATCCCGCTGATGGAGATCTACAAGGCGATCATGCGCGCGGTCGAGAAGGAGTAACGTACCTGTCCGGGCCCGCCCCTGCGTGTTTTCTTCTTCGCTGGTCCTCGCGCTTCGCGCTGCGGAATCGCTCAGAAGAAAACACTCCCGGGGCGGGCCCTACGGCTACTTTGCTGGTTTCTCTCGCGCGGATGAAAAAGGCTGAGAGAAAGAAGGTGAGCGGCCGAGCAATTGCTCGGCCGCTCGTTTTGAATAAAGGATGTGCCCTTAGGAAACCCCTCCCGGCGGGCGGGCCCTGCGGTATCCTTGTTGGCTTTTCTCCCGCGCGGATGATAAAGGGCTGAGGGAAAGTGTGTGAGCCGGTCGAGCGTTTGCTCGACCGGCTCTTTTTGTGGGAAAATACCTGCTCAGTTGTGATTTATGGTGCTGGGAGGCGCTTGTGGGCAAGGCTAAGGCTAAGGCGAAGAAAAAGACGACGGGGGCGCGGGCTAAGCGCGATCGTCGTCGGAAGCTTGCGACCGAGGCTCCCGCGTCTGCCGAGGAGTTGCTGGCAAGCGTGCCGGGACTTGACGCGCTGCAGGATGTCCCGGCGTTTGATGACCTGCCGGTCGATGGGGCTCAGCGGGCGGCATTTGACGACTTTTGCGCACATGCTGAGGAGCCCGAGCAGATGCAGCTTGGCGCCGTGGTGCGCTTAGATCGCGGGTTTCCGCTGGTGGCGACGGCCGACGATACCTTTCGTGCCGAGCATGCCGTGGGGTTTGCCAAGTCGCGCGGCGAGGACGAGGTGCTGCTGCCCGCCGTGGGCGACCGTGTGGCGGTGCGCCGCGCTCCCGGGCACGATATGGGCGTGATTGAGTGCGTTCTGCCGCGCCGTACGAGCTTTGAGCGTTGGCGCGGCCGTGCCCGTGGAGAGCGCCAGGTGCTCTGCTCCAACGTGGATAGCGTGCTAATCGTGCAGGCGCTCGGTGCCGGTGAGGTGCTGCTCGACCGCGTGGCGCGCTCGCTGGTGTTGGCGCTCGACTGCGATGCCGAGCCGGTGGTGGTGCTCACCAAAGCTGACCGCTGCGATGCCGAGGAACTCGAGCGCGATCTGGACCGCGTGCGCCGCCTGGTGGGTCCGGACGTGCGCGTGATCGTGACGTCCTCTGCCGAGGGCCGCGGCCTGGACGAGGTCCGTGCCTGCGTGCCTGCCGGGAGCTGTGCCATGATTCTGGGCGAGTCGGGTGCCGGCAAGTCGACGCTGCTCAATGCACTGCTGGGCCACGATACGTTGGCGACCGGCGGTGTGCGTGAACGCGACGACCAGGGCCGTCACACTACCGTCGCGCGCGTGATGGTGGCGCTGCCGGGCGACGCCGGCGTGATCGCCGATGCTCCGGGCCTGCGCAGCCTACCGCTCGTGGGTCACGAGCGAGGTCTGGCGCGCGCTTTCCCCGAGATTGTCGAGGCATCGCGCGCGTGCCGGTTTGGCGATTGCACACATACCCATGAGCCGGGTTGTGCCGTTCGCGAGGCCGAGGGTGCCGGGCAGATTGACAGCCTGCGCCTGGAAACGTTCCAAAATCTGGCGTCATCCATGCGCGTGAGCGCTCAAATGCTCGATCCCGATGTTCATCTGTAATTGATTTTTCCTATGACAGCCGTCTCCCAACTGTTCAGGAGACGGCTTTTTTGCTGCGGAAAAGCCTCGAAACATGTAATTTGCTGACGTGCTGACCAAAACCTTGCCACGAGCTTGACGGGCTGGTCAGCTTTTGGTCAGCGATTGGTTTGACATCGAAAACCAAGATCGCGATTGCGCCGCTTTGCGCTCTGACCGCCCAGACAATGGTGGTACGGGCATTCGTCCGGCACTGCCATGAGAGGAGCGGCCGTGAACAAGAGCAAGCGCATCGCCATCAGCCTGGTCGCGGGCGTGCTCGCTGCGCTGCTCTGTATGGCTTACGGCTCGTCGATCCGCTCACGAGCCGAACAGGTCCAGGCTGAGACCTTGGCCAAGTACGGTGGCGATCGCGTCGAGGTATGCGTCGCGGCGCGCGATATCGATGTGGGCGAGACCCTCGATGAGACCAATGTCATAACCCAGGAATGGCTGACAAGTCTGCTGCCGCGTGACGCGGTGACCGAGCTGCGCCAGGTGCGCGGCGACGTGACGACTTCGCGTATTCCCAAAAACGCCGTGATCTGCAATGTCTACACCAAGGCCGAGAGCCACAAGCTCGAGGTGCCTAAGGGCAAGGTCGCCGTTTCGGTGGCGGTCGATGCCGAGCACTCGGTCGGCGGCGCCACGGGCGTGGGCAGCTACGTGGATGTGTATGTGCAAAAAGACGGCGTAACCGATCGGCTGTGCGGCGCGTACGTAATCGATACCAGTGAGGATTCCGGTGCCACGCGCGAGGGCAAGATCGAATGGGTGACGCTGGCGGCTGACCCCGAAGACGTCAAGGAACTGCTGGGAGCCTCGGGCAAGGGAACGGTCAGCTTGACGATTCCTGCCACGGCGCGCGGCAAAAAGAGCGGAGGCGACGAGTGATGAAGGCGATCTGGCTTGCGTGCTGCGCGTGCGGCGATTACGGGCTGTTGCAGCGGGAAGTCGAGGGCCGTGATGCGGGTGCACAGGTGCTTCGCGTGGGTGACCTGGACGGGCTGATTTCCATGGCTCGGGCGTTTCCGTCGCGCCGCGGGGCTGCCATCATCGCGGCGTCTCTGTTTGATACCGAAGATGTGCGCAAGACTGTTGCGCGCCTGACGGCCGAAGGCCGCGTGAGTCGCGTGGTCGTGTTGATAGAAGCGCTCGATCCGTCGGATATCGAGGGGCTGTTTCGCGCGGGGGCGACCGAGGTCATCGCTGCACACAGTATATGCGGCAACGGGCGCGCGGGCGAGGGAGCGGTTGATTCCGATCGGCGCATGACGATTGAGCCCGATGCTTTTGTTGATAGGGAACCCGGGGCGCCTCGCGCTACAAGAGGCCCGCGTGTTGATGATTATGGAAAAGCGGAAGCCGAGCATGGTCGGCGCCCCCGGAACCCCCTTGTATACGATGACGCTGGAGGGCCGGCGCAGCATGCTGGCGATTCCCCGGCTGTAGATATGGGATACGTGCACGGCGTGAATCTGGCGGATGAACTCGATGAAGTTGAGGGCTTTGCCGGGTGCGGCGAGTTGTCGCTGATGCAGCATGAGCAGATTGCACAGAACGAGCCTGCCTCGCAGACCGAACAAGCTGCCATGCCGGCTTGGACGCAGCGTGTGGCTGCGGCGGGGGAGACGGGGACGCTGTCACCGACGCCCGCCCCGCCGCCTCCGATGCCGCCGGCAGACGCTGCCGCTTCGCCGCATCGAGCTCCGGTCATCTGCGCCATTTCGGGTTCGGGCGGTTGCGGCAAGTCGACGATCGTTGCCACCATGGCACACACATCGTCGCTGTTGGGCTTGCGTGCCGCCGTGCTCGACCTGGATCTGATGTTTGGAAACCTTTACGACTTGTTAGGCGTCGATGCTCCGCGCGATATGGCGGCACTTATCGAGCCGTCGGCGGCGGGCACGCTCACCGAGCCGGATATCGTAGCCACATCGATGCGCGTGGCACCGGGCGTTACGCTCTGGGGTCCCGTCTCGGCGCCCGAGCAAGCCGAGCTCATGGCACGTCCGGTGGAGCTACTGCTTGATGTTCTGCGTCGAGAATCCGATGTGGTCTTTATCGATACCTCGGTCTTTTGGGGCGACGCCGTGGCGGCTGCGGTGGCGGCGAGCGACCGTTGCCTGGTCGTTGGCGATGCGGCGGTGTCGTCCGCGGCATCGGCATCGCGCGTCATTGAACTGGCAGGTCGAGTAGGTGTGCCGCGCACGCGCATGAGCGCCGTGTTCAACCGGTTCGGTGCGCGCGGGGCAGACGAGGACGTCGCCATGCGCTTTGAGATTGCCTGTGCGTTGAGCTCCAAGATTCGTATCGCCGATGGCGGGCAGGATCTCGCCGCGCTCATGGCGTTTGGGCGCGCTGACGAGGCGGTGGGGCAGACCAGCGCTTTTGCGACTAGCGTGCGCGAGGCCACGCGCGAGATGCTCGTGGAACTGGGGTGCGCCGTCGGCCCTTGGAGCGATATGGTCGCCGACCGTGCAACGCGCACCGAACGCCCGCGTATCCGCCTTCCCTGGTCGCGCGAGGGCGATCAGCGATGAGCCTGCAAACGAGGATTAAGGCTGCCGGCGCTGCGGCGGCGGCAGCGCCTGTAGATGCGGGGCGTCGCCGCGCCGTGAAACGACGCACCAAGCGCGCCGTGATGGACCGCATGGGTTACGACGAAGTGGCGCGTATCAGCGCCTATATCGACCCGGCACTTGCCCGCTCGGAATTGCGTCCTGCGGTGGAGGCGGCGCTCAATGTTGAGGAGCCGACCGATCTCGCGACGCCCGAGCGCGAGACCATCATCGACGAGATTTTGGATGACGTGGTGGGCTTGGGGCCGTTGCAGCCGCTCATCGAGGACGACACCGTTACCGAGATCATGATCAACGGCTGCCGCTCGGCTTTCTTTGAACGCGGCGGCGTCTTGTACCCCATCGAGCATGCGTTTGAGGATGATGAACAGATCCGTGTGCTTATCGACCGCATTATCTCGCCACTTGGCCGCCGCATCGACGAGCGCAGCCCCATCGTCAACGCCCGCCTCAAAACGGGCTATCGCGTCAACGCGGTGATTCCGCCTGTGGCGATTGACGGACCGATTCTCACCATCCGAAAGTTCTCGGACCGTATCTGCTCGCTGGACGAGCTCGTGGGGTTGGGATCGCTGCCGCTTTGGTATGCGCAGCTGCTGTCGTGTGCGGTGTCGCTGCGACAGGACCTGGCGGTTGCGGGAGGCACGGGATCTGGTAAGACCACCCTGCTCAACGCGTTGTCATGTGAGATTTCCACCGGCGAGCGCATCGTGACGATCGAGGACTCTGCCGAGCTCAAGTTTGCGCATCATCCGCACGTGGTGCGCCTAGAGGCGCGCGAGGCTTCAATTGAGGGCGAGGGCGCGGTGACGATCCGCGACCTGGTAACTAATGCCCTACGCATGCGCCCCGACCGCATCGTGGTGGGCGAGGTGCGCGGTGCCGAGTGCTGCGACATGTTGCAGGCCATGAACACGGGCCACGACGGGTCGCTCACCACACTTCATGCGGGTTCAGAACAGGAGACCGTGGTGCGTCTGACGTTGCTTGCACGTTATGGCATCGA
Source organism: uncultured Collinsella sp. (assembly GCA_902493125.1). Taxonomy (GTDB): domain Bacteria; phylum Actinomycetota; class Coriobacteriia; order Coriobacteriales; family Coriobacteriaceae; genus Collinsella. Next base: position 15,548 of record CABUOF010000029.1, read on the forward strand.
TCTGCCGAGCGAGCTCATCGAGGAGCAGATTGCCATGGCGCTCGACGGCATCGTGATGTCCGAGCGCCACGCCGATGGCAGGCGTTTCGTCTCCTCGTATTCGGGGGTGCGACGCGCCGCATCGGGTGGCGTAGAGCTCGAGCGCTATGTGACGTTCGATGCCGCCGAGCGCACCTGGACGCTTGACCGCGAGCCGCCGTTTATCGCAGAAGGCCTGCGGTCGGGGACGCTCACACAAGAGGAGGTGGACGAATGGAGATCACTGTGCCCCTCGTCGTAGGGGGCTTGGCAGGGCTTTCTGTCGCGACGGCGTGCGGGGCGGAACCTCGTGTGCCGCAGGTACCGCCGGCGGAGCTGGCACGTCAGGCGCTCGAGACGGTGGCAGAGAAGCTGCCGCGTGAGCTGGTGGAAAACGATCTGCTGAAAAAGATCGCCCGTTCGTGGGCATCGCTGGCTCCGGCGCATCGCCTTGGCCTCGTGATCGAAGATGCTTCGGGACGTTTGGCGTTTCTGCTGCTATCGAGCGGTGTCTGCTGCGTTTTACTAACGATGGTGTCGTTATCGCCCCTCGGATTTGCCTTGGGATTTGTTGCTCCGTTTGCCGTTGGCGCCGCTCGGGATGGCTTTGAGAGCCGGCGCGAGCAACACGATGCAGAAGAGGCAATGCCCGAGGCGTTTACCGCACTTTCCATGTCGCTTGCCTCGGGACATTCGCTGGCCCAGGGCATGCGCTTTGTGGGCGCTCATGCGCAAGAGCCAGTACATACCGAGTTTTTGCGGGTGGCGGCGGCGATCGATTGCGGCATCTCGGCGACCGACGCGCTCGATGACTTGCTCGTGCGTATCGACGCCCCCGGTCTTTCGCTTGTGACCTTGGCGCTTAAGGTGTCTCAGCGCACCGGCGCTCCGCTTGCCGACTTACTGTCCGAGGCGTCGAGCATGGTGGGGGAGCGCATTGAGCTCAAGCGCCGCCTGGATGTTAAGACGTCGCAGGCTCGCATGTCTGCGCATATGGTCGCGGCGATGCCGGCGGGCATGTGCGCGGTGTTGGCGCTGCTTTCGGCAGATTTTCGTCGCGGTCTTGCGACGCCTGCCGGCGCGGGCGCTGTGGTGCTGGGTCTTGCCCTCAACGCCGTTGCCCTGGTGGTTATCCGGCGCATTATGCGGGTGGAGCTATGAGCGCCCCGGTTGCAGTTGCGGCTTGCCTGTGCGCCCTGAGTGTATTTGTCGCGACGGGTTTGGATCGGGCGGATGCACGCAAGATCGCAGAGGCCTGCAAGCGCGAGGCGGTGCTGGTCGCTGCTGCGGGTCGCTCGGTGGTCGATGCTCTGACCGCGCGAGTGAAGGGCGCGGTTGGAGCGGGCGGCCCGGCGCGAGTGTCGCTCGGCGAAGTGTCCGAGATGATTGATGTTGTGCGCTTGGGTCTTTCGGCCGGTCTTTCGTTTGATGCGGCGCTTGAGATTTTCTGCGCCAACCGCCGGTCAGTGCTGGCTCTTCGCCTTGAGCGCGCCTGCATGGCGTGGCAGGTGGGCGTGGGCACGCGTGAGGACGAGTTGTTGGCCGCCGCGCGCGACCTGGACGTGCGAGCGCTCGAGACCTTTGCCATCACGGTGGGGCAGGCGCTCGCCCTGGGTGCCCCACTTGCCGAGACGCTGGCCGCTCAAAGTCGCGAGATCCGTGCGGCTCATCGCGCCGCGGTCGAGCGCGAGATCGAGCGTGCGCCCGTCAAGCTGCTGATTCCCACCGGCACGCTCATCTTGCCGGCGTTGCTTCTGTCCATATTGGGCCCGCTGCTGGGAGCAGGCGGGATGATGTAGGGAGGAATACATGAACACGATGACTGACGCTGCTGGCAAGGTCCAGGGCTGGGCGTTTTGCCGGGCGGCACATGTTCGTCAGCGCGCCAAGGAACTATTGCAGGAGGAGAGTGCACAGGGTACCACCGAGTATGCCATCTTGGTCGGCGTGCTCGTGGTGATCGCGATTATCGCCATCGTCGCATTTAAGGGCAAGGTCCAAGATCTATGGAACGCTATCAGCGAGGGCATCAACAGCCTGTAGAGGGCGAGCGCCCCATCGGGGTGCTGCTGGTGTTTGCTTGCCTGACCGTGGCGATAGCGGCGGTGCTTTGGGGGCTTAACGCCGCGCGGCAGCAGCGTCCTAGGACCGCCTCCGATTTGGGCTCAGATTCGGCGGTGGCGTCTCAAAAAGATGAGATGCGAGATGCGGACGATTCGGATGTCGCTGTCACGGCGCAAACCTTTCTGCGGACGCTCGACAAGCGGTCTGGCACTGCGACGGATTCGCCTGAGGGCAACGCGATTGCGGTCCGGCTTGCATGGTCCGAGGACCGACCGATGACCGAAGCGGCGGTGGATATGCTGCGTGCCTATCGCGAGGTACCCACGGCGCAACTTGCTCTGAGCGGCTATCTCGACATCAAGGGAAACGTGTGGGGCGCCATCGTGCGCGACGGACGCGGCTGGGTCGATATGGTGACAATTGCCGCGGATGCTGGCGATGCTTCGTGTCGTCTGCGCGCCGTGCGCCTGAGCCCGCAGGCAACGGACTCAAAGGAGGGATCGTGAAATGCATGATGTTCTGCGTGAGGAATCTGCCCAGGCGACGGTCGAATACGCCATTGTCACGGTGGCGCTGTTATCGATCGTGCTGGCGATCGCGGGGCTTTGGCGTGCCGGCACCGATGGGCGCTTGGCGGCGCTGGTTGAGCGGGCGGCATCCCATGGCGTTGCCTCGACGTCGGTTATCGACGCCGCTGCGGCCGCTAAGGACATCGCGTTGTATTGATGCCGCGCGCGAGGACCGGGCGCAGTCTACGGTCGAGGCCGCTTTTTTGCTGCCGACGTTTCTGACACTCATCCTTCTCGCGCTGCAACCGGTGTGCCTGCTCTATACGCGCGCGGTCATGGAGTCTGCCGCCGCCGAGACCGCGCGGCTCATGACCACGACGACGGCGGAGGACGACGATTTTAAGGAATTTACCCGTCGTCGACTTGCCGCGGTGCCCAATGTCTCGATCTTCCATGCCGGCGGGCCGCTGTCGTGGGATATCGAGCTTGGCCGGGCGGATGCGGGTGGCGTTTCGTCTGTGTCCGTTGTCGGCGAGGTCAAGCCGTTGCCTGTGATTGGTGCATTTGCGCAGGCCATGGGCAGTGCAGGTGAGGGCGGCTATATCGAGCTCAAAGTCGACGTCTCGTATCGACCGCGTCCCGAATGGCTGGAGGGAGATTATGATTCGTGGATTGCTGCGTGGGATTAAGCGTTTCTGGTCTAGGCTCGTTTTGACGCGCTGTCGTCCGAGTTGCCATCGCGAGCGGGGCGGCTTTATGGGTCGCACCGGTGTCGACCTGTTTATAGAAGACGGCGCCTACACCACGCTCTCCTCTGCCGTGGTCATCCTGGTGGTGCTCACCTTGTTGTTTTCCTCGACTGCGGCGATATGGAGCATGTCACGTGCAGGGGACACCCAGGTGGCTGCCGATAGTGGTGCTCTGGCGGGCGCCAACGTGGTGTCGTCCTATCATACGGCAGCCACGGTGGTGGATGCGAGCATCTTGAGCTTGGGGCTAGCGGGCTTTGCCACGATCGGCACCGGCTTGGTTGCCATCCTCATTCCGGGTGCCGAGCCGGTTGCCGGCAATATGGTCGACACTGGAATTGAGATTATTAAAACGCGCAACAAATTTGCCAAGAGCGCGTCTGAGGGCCTGCAGAAGATCGAGACGGCTCTGCCGTATCTGGTCGCCGCGCGTGCCACGCAGGCGGTGTCGGCGCAGGATACCGATAGTGTGACCTATACCGGTACGGCGCTTGCCGTGCCCAGGACATCCGAGTCTGACTTCGCTGCGCTCAAAGGATCAGAGATCTCGACCGATACCATTAAAGACACATCAGATGATTTAGAGTGTGCGGCCGAGGAGCTGCGGAAGGCTTCTGAGGACACGGCGAAGGCTAAAGAGCGTGCTTGGCTGGCGGATTGTGGTGGGTCTGACAAGAGCTCGGTCGGCAGCTGTTCTTGCATGTGGGAGCGTGCGAAAAGCCTAACGGATCTCTCCGGTGTTCAAAATCCGCATTACTCATCGAGCGTTACGTGGGAGCCCCAAGTTGCCCTTGATCGCGCGAAGGACTACTACCATTGGCGTCTGACAAATGAGAAGCCCCACGGCTCGAGTGTCGAGATGAAGGCAGAGTCTGCGGCGCGTAAGGCGTTTTATACCTATGCGAGCGCGGAGGTCGATCGGGCACATATAACCGAGAACGGAGACAGGGTTTCCTCCTATATTCCGCTGCTGCCGCGCAACTCTGATGAGGTTCGGGCGACGGAACTCTATACCGATGCGGTGTGGCCGACTAGCGTGAACGATGACAAGGCGTATCTGCATTACGGGACGACCTGCCCTAACTATAAGAAAGGGACGCCGAGCAGATTTGCTTCGGTTGCCGATTACGATGGACAGGATAAATGCAGCAAATGCCATTTTGGCGTTTTGTCGCTTGGTGCTGTTGCGGCGCCTTCAACCTCTATCGAAAACGGCTTTGAGTATCACTTTGACAAGTTTAAAGACGCCCTGGAGGACTACGTCGACTGTCGCAACAAGGAGCTCGAGCTCGAGCGTCAGACCGAGGACGAAGCCGACCGTGCGGGCAATGCGTTCGATACCGCCATCAAAGAACTTTCCGGTGAGCGTCCGCGTATCGCCCCACCTGGCCGCAACGGCGTAGTCGCCTTTGCAGTTTCGGGTGATATTACCAGCCCCGATCAACTTAACTCTTCGTTTAACACGGCGGTTGAGCTTGGCAGTCGCGGTGCCATCTCTGCCGCGGTGCTGGCGCCCGATGAGGCGACGGCGCAAAACAACGTGCTTTCGCGATTTTTCTCGACATTGAAGGAACGCTCGGGTGGCGTTGCCGGCGTACTCGATGGCGTCATGGATGTTTGGGGACGGCTGCTTGTGGGATACGGAGACATCCAAGGTTCGGCCGACGAACTTATGGACGAGATGATTAAGGGCCTAGGAGGGGGCAACGGCGCGTTGGGCTCCATTGCGTCGTGGCTTGGCGATACCGTTTCGGCGTCCGTGGCGGCGCTGGGCTTGGAGCCGTGCGACTTGCGCCTGCGAAAGCCGGTGCTGACCGACACCGCCAATGTCATCAAGAGCCCGGGGTCTGACATCACGGCTCTTTCTAATGCGCAGGACGAGCTACGAAGTATTCCGTTGGGCGTGACCGACCCCAAGGCGCTTTGCGAAGCGCTGGAATATCAAGTCGAGCGCACCATCAGCGGCACGACGTTCACGCTTGCGGAGATTCCGCTGCCCGGCGGCGGTTCCATCCCACTTACCGTCGATGTCACCACACTGGCGGGTGCCCTGGGCGGTGGGTCGTAATGGGCATCCGCACGCGCCTTTGCGAGGAGCGCGCCCAGGCGACGGTCGAGATGGCCGTGGTCACGCCCGTCCTGCTGGTTCTGGCGCTTATCGTGTACAACGTCATGGTCTTTGCCGGTGCGGTCGCACGCTTCGATCGCGTGGTGCCCGATATCGTGCTAGCACATGCCGTGGCGCCGAGCGGGGAGGGCGATGGCAGCTCCATCGATGCTTCCGCGACCGTTCAGGCTCAGATCCAACATGCCATGGAAGGCTATGACTTGCTGATCGAGGTCTCGAGCGAACAGGGTGCGACGACATCGGATGGCGGTTTGCTTTCGCTTTCCGGCACGTTTAGGACCTACACCTGCACCATGCGCTATGAGCCGTGGCCGAGCTCGCTCAGCATCGCCGGCGTTTCGCTGGGGGCACCGGCAAAGTTGTCACACGAGCGCGCGGTGACGGTCGATCCATGGCGTCCGGGGGTGGTCATGTGACCGCGGTCTCGTCCTACATCGCCTACGCGCGGGCACTCAATAGGCTGCGCTGGACGCCGGCCGAGTTTGCGGTGGCGGAGTCGTTTGCCGTGCGCCTGCGCGGCATGCTGGGACGGTGCCCGGTTGCCGCCAACGGTCTGCCGCTCGTCATGGCATTTCCACGCTGCTCTTCGGTCCATACGTGTTTTATGGCCTATCCCATCGACATCGCCTTCATCGATCGCGACGGCAATATCCTCGCGCGCTACGAAAACGTACGTCCCTGGCGTATGTGCTCCTGCCCCGGCGCCTGGGCCGCACTAGAGCGCCCTTCAATCATTGTTTCGACCCCTGCTCTCCAACGCGTGCCGGCTTAAGAATTGGCGATAGCGGACTTTCGTCATACGAAATTGGGTAAGATGGAGGAGAAGATGCACGGATGTTGAGATCCATCCCAACGCTAAAAAGCACCTGACGGAAAAGCAGGTGCTTAGCGCTTGGCTTGCGGTTACTGAGTGCATTCGTCGCGAGTCGAAGGACGAGCCGCCGAGATGGCTTGCGATTGGATGGCTCCCAGACGGACGAAGCGTGGAGCTTGTCGCGGTCGAGCTTGTCCGTGGGTGGCTTATCATTCATGCCTTGTCTCCAGTCCAGAAGAAATTTTGGCAGGAGATTGAACGGGCTCGGCAAAGGGGTCGATGATGGGCAAGACGTATACGGCCGCTAATGGTCAGGTTGTAACGGATGAAATGATTGACGCGTGGTGCGAGTCGTACGAGCGCGGAGAGTTTCCGGATGGCGAACACACCGTTGGTGGGATCGTGCATGGACGGCCCCCACTCTCAGGTGAGGGGACGGCAACGCTGTCGGTCAAGATTCCTCTGGGAATGAAGGAGGCCATTCGTCGACGGGCGGCTGCCGAGGGGATGACGCCAAGTGAGTTTGCCCGTGCGGCTCTGAGCGAAAAACTTCTTGCTGCCGGCTGATGCCTCTGACGTGCCGATTTAAAGAACCGAGGCTGTGCTCAAAAACTTTTTTGAAATTCTCGGTTGACCGGAACGCGTCCTTGGTTATACTAATCAAGCCTTGAAACAAGGCACACCTCAAATGGCTGGGTAGCTCAGTTGGTAGAGCAGAGGACTGAAAATCCTCGTGTCAGGGGTTCGATTCCCTTCCCCGCCACCTTGAATTGACTAGGACCTCTGCAAAGGGGTCCTTTTCTTTTATGCAGACCCCACATGGAATCGAACCCCGTGAGGGCGCGGAGCTGAGTAAACGCGCAAGCGTTTGCCAGCACAGCTCGCAAGGCGCGTAAACGCCGCAGCGGTCCGTCCGCGCAGCGCGCGGACGCGATTCCCTTCTCCGCCACCTTGAATTGACTAGGACCTCTACAAAGGGGTCCTTTTCTTTTATCGAGGGCTCTGCGGAAATTGCGTCTCGGAATTTGGCTTCAGAGTGGGATGCGTTTTCCGCTTTGAGGCCGCTTGGGAAAGCGCGACCCGGAATCCGGCGTCAGAATGGGATGTGCTTTCCTTTTGCGGTCTTTGGCGGAAACTGCGTCCCAGATCCCGCGCTCAGAACGGGATACGCTTTCCGGCGCGTACTTCCGACGTGCGTGCACATCTCGGCGCGCCATCTCGGGCCCGCTCAGACATTCCTCCCGCTTTTGCGCCACTTTGCAGACCGTTCGGTCGTCTGTCCGCACGCGCGGGTATACTCAAAACGATACTTTTCCTATGCAATACGATGCAGGCTCGGCCTGCACGATCCGAAGGGGGCAGTGATGGAGAGGATACTCGGCGTTAATCTCTCTGGCTGGTTTATTCCCGAGCCTTGGGTGACCCCGTCGCTATACGCGGCGACCGGTGCATCCAACGCGGCCGAGCTGCAGGAGGCCATGGGCACCGCCGCCTATAACGAGCGAATGCGCCGTCATTACGAGACGTTTGTGAGCGAGGACGATTTCCGTCGCATGGCGCAGATCGGCCTCAACGCCGTGCGTCTGCCGGTGCCCTGGTATGCCTTTGGCTCGCAGGAGTCCGATGCGTCCTACATCTCGGTTGTCGACTACATCGACCGTGCAATTGAGTGGGCTGCCAAGTACAACATTCGCGTGCTGCTTGACCTGGCGACTGTGCCCGGTGGCCAGGGCGATTCCAACGATTCGCCCGCCACGCCGGAGGCTGTTGCCGAGTGGCATTCGTCCACTAACGGCCGCCATGTCGCACTCGACGTGCTCGAGCGCTTGGCCGAGCGTTACGGCGAGGCCGAGAGCCTGCTGGGCATTGAGCTGCTGGATACGCCGCAGATGAGTGTCCGCAAGAGCCTCTTTACCATGACGGATGGCATTCCGGCCCACTACCTGCGCAATTTCTATCGCGATGCCTACGAGCTCGTTCGTTCGTATATGCCCGAGGATAAGATCGTCGTCTTCTCGTCGTCGGGGCATCCCAGCGAGTGGAAGCATTTTATGCGCGGCGCCAAGTACAAGAACGTCTACATGGACCTTCACCTGTACCATTACCGTGACGAGTATGCGCTCGACATCACGAGGCCCCGCGGGCTGACGACGGCGATTTCGCGTAACAAGCGCGAGCTTAAAGAAGCGATCTCGACTGGGTTCCCCGTGCTGGTGGGCGAATGGTCGGGTGCGGCGATCTTTGCCAACTCGTCGGTCACGCCCGAGGGCCGCAATGCCTACGAGCGCGTGTTTATCGCCAACCAGCTGGCTTCGTTTGCGCCGGCTGCCGGTTGGTTCTTTCAAACGTGGAAGACCGAGAAGCGCATTGCAGCATGGGACGCCCGCGCGGCACTCGGCACGCTCGAGCGCGGCATGATTGAATAGGTTGATATGACGCAAAACAGCGCCCATACGGGCAAACTCTATGTGGTCGGCACACCCATCGGCAATCTGGGCGACCTGTCCCCGCGCGTTGGCGAGGCGTTTGCCGCCGCCGATGCCATTTGCTGCGAAGACACGCGTGTGACGTCAAAGCTGCTGATGCACCTGGGCATTTCCAAGCCGCTTGTCCGTTGCGACGAGAATGTGATCGCGAGCCGCGCCACCGGCCTGGTCGACCGTCTGCTGGCAGGGGAGACCCTCGCTTTTGCCTCGGATGCCGGCATGCCGAGTGTGTCCGATCCCGGCCAGGCGCTGGTCGAGGCAGCACGTGAGGCCGATGTGCCTGTCGAAGTTATTCCCGGACCCTCTGCTTGCGTCACGGCACTCGTTTCGTCCGGCATTCCCTGCGAGCATTTTTTCTTCGAGGGCTTTTTGGGCCGAAAGCACGGCGACCGCGTGCGCCGTTTGCAGCGC
>CABUOF010000030.1 GCA_902493125.1 uncultured Collinsella sp.
AACCAGGGCGACAACAACAAGACGAAGGTGACCGTCACCTATGACGGTGCCGCTACGGCTCCCACCTTCAACAACACCTACGACGCAAAGGGTTCCGTAACCCTGACGGCGACCAAGACCATCAAGGTTGCGGACGGCTTCGATCACACGACGAAGCCTGCGGACGGCGAGTTCACCTTCGACCTGAAGGACGCTGCCGGCAAGGTGCTCGACACCACGATGAACAAGGCCGATGGCACGGTGAAGTTCACGCGCGACTTCAAGCTCGCCGACCTGGGCGGCGCCGCGAGCAAGGACTTTACCTACACCATCGCGGAGCAGCCGGGCGCGGAGGCCGGCATGGTTTACGACAATCATGCCCTCACCTATACGGTGACGGTCACAGACGGCGGGAACGGAGCACTGAATGCGAAGGCGATCGTGACGAGCACATCAGGCCCGGAGACCTTCACCAACATCTACCAGCCGGCCGCGACCGGCCTGGCCCTCGGTGCGCAGAAGAGCTACGTGAAGAAGGACGACAACACGCCGATCGTACTCAAGGGCGGCGAGTTCACCTTCGATGTGTACGAGGGCAACCTGACGGCTGAGCAGCTTGCCGGGGCCGAGCCCGTCCGGACCGCGACCAACGGCGCGGACGGAAGCGTTAACTTCGATGCCTTCTCCTACGCGAAGCCGGGTACGCACGAGTACACCATAGTTGAGCGGAAGGGCGATCTGGCCTGCGTGACCTACGACGCCGCGGTGCACCATGCCGTGGTGACGGTTGCGGACAATGCCGGCACGCTGCAGGCGAGCGTCGCCTACGACGGCGCGAATGTCACGAAGCCTACCTTCACCAACACCTACGAGGCAAAGGCGACGGACTCCGGTGCGATCGCCCTCACCAAGAGCGTTAACGTGCACGACGGCAGCTATCAGCTAAAGGAGGGAGACTTCGCCTTCGAGCTGATGGGGTCTGACGGCTCGGTGATCCAGACCCAGAAGAACGATGCCGACGGCAAGGTTGCCTTCGACAAGCTGACCTTCGACCATGCGGGCACCTTTACCTACACGGTCCGCGAGGTGCAGCCGACGGTCGACGCGCCGGGCGTGCCGGGCGTGACTTACACCGGCAAGACGTACACCCTGACTTACGTGGTGAAGGACAACAACGACGGCAAGCTGGTGGTAGAGAGCTCCACGGTGAAGCCGAGCGAGGGTACCGAGAACGGCGTCACCCCCAATACCATGACGTTTGCGAACAGCTACCAGCCGGGTCAGACCTCCTACCAGATCTCTGGCACCAAGGTGCTTGAGAATGCCGACCCGGCCACCACGCGGACGCCCGCCGATGGCGAGTTCACATTCGCGCTGATTGACGTGGCCACCGGGCAGGAGATCGACCGGACCACGAACGTGGGTAAAGCGTTTACCTTCAAGGCCATCTCGTACACCGCAACTGGTTCGCATGCGTACCAGGTGAAGGAGGTTGCGGGCCAAGATGGCACCATCACTTACAGCGATGCGGTGCTGGACGTAACGGTGAACGTGACCGATGACGGCAGCGGCCAGCTGACCGCGACGGCGAACAAGACGGCTGCGGATCTGACCTTCACCAACACCTACACGCCGACGGCAACGACGGCGACGATTACCGGAACGAAGGCTCTGACCGGCCGCGACCTGGCCGAGGGTGAGTTCTTCTTCGACCTGAAGGACGCCGACGGTAACGTGGTGCAGACGGTGCAGAACGGCGCCGACGGCACGTTCGGCTTCGCGCCGCTGCAGCTGGACAAGGTGGGGACGTACGTCTACACCGTGTCCGAGCGGGCAGGGGCGACGGCGAACGGCGTCACCTACGACACGACGGTCTTTACCGCGACGGTGACGGTGACGGAGAATGCGGAGACGCACGCGCTGGAGGCGCAGGTTGCCTACAGCAAGGGCGGCAAGGCTGCGGATGCGGTGGCGTTTAGCAACAGTTACGCGCCGGCCGCGACTGAGGTGAAGCTGGGGGCCTCCAAGGTGCTGAGCGGCGAGGACCTGAAGGAAGGGCAGTTCTCCTTCCAGCTGAAGGATGCCGACGGCAAGGTGCTGCAGACCGCAAAGAACGCGGCGGACGGCACGGTGGGCTTCGAGGCGATCTCGTACGACAAGCCCGGAACGTACGCCTACAGCATCTCCGAGGTGGACGACGGTCAGAAGAACGTGACGTACGACGCGGCCGAGCACCGGGTAACGGTGACGGTGACGGACGACGGTGCGGGCCATCTGGTGGCGACGGTAACCTATGACGGCGCCGTGGCGCCGGTGTTCAAGAACACGTACACGCCGCCGACCACCCCGCCGACGGAGCCGCCCACCAATCCGCCGAGCAAGTCACCGGTGCCGAAGGAGGAGAAGCCGGGTCTGCCGTATACGGGCGATACCAGCTTGTCGCCGATGGCCCTGGGTGGCATCGCGGGCGGCGCGGTGGTGCTGATCGCCGCAGGCGTTATCCTGCGGCGCCGGAACCGGTAGCTACGGCGGCCGAGAAGGGCTTTGATTGAGGGCGGGTGGTCGCAGGGCGCGGCCGCTCGCCCTTTTTGGTGAAAGGCTATGTTAACCCGCCGTTTGCACGTCCGGCTCCAGATGGAACTCGTACTCCGGCTCCATCATCTTCTTCCGGATCTTTTCGTAGCGCCCGTCGTCGAGCTGCTCGCGCATGAGCGACGTCCTGTCCCCGACGCGTGCGGCCTCGCGCAGCCATCTGAACCACATCAGGCAGCTGTGGAGCCTGCGGGTCGATACGCCCTTGAACCTCTCGAGGAAGTGGCCGAGCGAACCCTGCGCTTCAGCATCCTCTGGACCGTGTCCCGCTCGTACCCGGTGAGCCTGCCGTGGGTCCTCGGGACCGCCCTCGCGGCGCCCTTCCCGCCCTTTCCGGACATGGCGTCCTCCGATCTCCCGGGGCCGGCCGATCCGGCCCTCAGGGTATCGGATTCCCAAATTTATCCGTATATGTGCGGATGAATGCGGGAGGCGTTCGGATGAAGTTGTATTCAAGGAAAGAGACTGACCCTTTGTCGCATTCCGTGCGGGTTATATGCAGGTATGCCTGCGCACGCTATCATGTATGGGTTAGACCGCAACTATGTACCTCATACGCGAAGGGATGCGCATGTATCTGAAGATCGACATGTTCTAGCTGGGCTTACCCCCGCAGTGGCGCCGCGCGCCCCATCAACTCTGCCGATTTTCGCCTTCACGCACATAAAGGAGTCCCGCCATGCGCGACAAGCTCGAAAAGATCATTAAGGCCTACGAGGAGCTCGAGAAGAAGCTTTCCGACCCGGCCGTCGCCTCCGACATCAAGGAGTTCACGCGTCTCAACAAGGAGTACGCACACCAGTCCGACCTCATCGCTGCCTCGCGCGAGTACATCGGCGCGCTCGATGACATCGAGGCCGCCAAGGAGATGCTCCGCGACACCAGCGATGCGGACGAGAAGGAGATGCTCCAGATGGACATCTCCGAGAACGAGGAAAAGCTTCCCCAGCTCGAGGAAGACATCAAGTACATGCTCATCCCGAGTGACCCCAACGACGACAAGAACACCATCGTCGAGATTCGCTCCGCCGCCGGTGGCGACGAGGCGGCCATCTTCGCCGGCGACCTGTACAAGATGTATCAGCGCTTTTGCGAGTCGCGCGGCTGGAAGACTACCGTGCTCGATTCCAGCCCCAGCGAGGCCGGCGGCTTTAAGTCCATTGAGTTCAAGGTCGAGGGCGACCGCGTCTACTCCGTTATGAAGTACGAGTCCGGCGTGCACCGTGTCCAGCGCGTCCCTAAGACCGAGTCCCAGGGCCGCATCCAGACTTCAACGGCTACCGTCGCCGTGCTTCCCGAGGCCGAGGAAATCGACGTCCAGATCAACCAGTCCGACCTGCGCATCGACACCTACTGCGCCTCCGGCCCTGGCGGTCAGTGCGTTAACACCACCTACTCCGCCGTGCGCATCACCCACCTGCCCACCAACACCGTGGTGCAGTCGCAGGAGCAACGTTCCCAGATCCAGAACCGCGAGGTCTGCATGCAGATGCTGCGTGCCCGTCTGTACGAGATGGAACTCGAGAAGCAGCAGGCCGAGCTCGGTGCCGAGCGCCAAAGCCAGATCGGCCACGGTAACCGTTCCGAGAAGATCCGTACTTACAACCAGCCCCAGGACCGCGTGACCGATCACCGTATCGGCTTCAACTCTACCTACAACGGCGTCCTTCTGGGCGATCAGCTCGGTACCGTCATCGAGGCGCTCGCCGCCGCCGAGCGAGCCGAGAAGCTGGCACAGGCTGTGTAGGTTCCGCCGTTCTACCGAACGGCGGACCGGCCGACGCTGCGCGGGCCGCATTTGGACAATCTGACGTTCAACTTCAAGGGCGCGACCAGAAGGTCAGCGCCCTTTCGTTTCACGTCACCTTGTCTCAAATGCGGCCCGCTCGCTGTACGTCCTCTACCTGCGGCGTTGCCTTGCTCCGGATGCGGTATGCTCAACCTGCGTCGCTTAGATGTAGCCATTAGGCGTTGGGGACGTTCTTAAATGACTAGGTTGGGTAAATTACTTTTCGAATTTATTTAATCTGCTTTGTTTGAAATTAAGCTATCTACCTGCTCAAAGCAATTTATGGCGTGCATCTGTTATTAAAAATATTGCTTCAAAAATCGTCCGAGAAGTCGCGGGGTGATTTTTACCGCGTCGTTCGTCAAGTGATTTGGCAAGTTCTTGGTTAGATATTGGTCAGTTTTGGGGCAACCTTGCCAAAAGCTTGACGGATGCAGATTTAGACGTCGACGAATGAACACTTCAGGTGGGCTCCAAGCAAAATTCTGGGCTGATTCTCGATAATCGCCTTCAATCGCCCCTTGCCAAGCGCTGGCCTCGCTTACAATCTGCTCCGACATTCGCGCGCCGTTCGGCGCTTAAGAGGGGAGGGCCCCATGGCAAACGAGATTTGGACCATCAAGCGTTGTCTCGAGTGGACCAAGGAGTACCTGGCCGAGCACGGCGAGGAGCACCCCCGTCTTTCTGCCGAGTGGCTGCTGTGCGCAGCTACGGGTCTGGCGCGCATCGACTTGTATATGCGCATGGACAAGACACTCGACGCAGCACAGCTCGAGACCATGCACGCGGCAGTCGTCCGTCGCGCGAAGGGCGAGCCGCTGCAGTACATCACCGGTAGCACTCAGTTTCGCATGATCGACGTCGCGTGCGCCCCCGGTGTGCTCATCCCGCGCCCCGAGACCGAGATGCTCGTCGAAGAAGTCCTGAACTACCTGGATGCCGAGGTGCTGAGCCCCGAGGCCGCCGCCCGCCAGCGCGTGGAGCTGCCTTGGAACGATGAGGTCGAACAGGCTCGCAAAGCCGAGGCGGCGCTGGCCGACGAGCGCGCGACCGCCGAGCGCCGTGCTGCCAACCTGACGGCCGCCGATGAGGCTGCGCTGGGTAGCGACGTGCTCGGTAGCCGCGCCTATGCCGAGGAGCTTGCCGATCGCGAGGCCGAGGAAGCCGCCGTGCGGGCGGCAGAAGCAGAGGCCGTGGAAACCCCCGAGCCCGAGCTCGACGAATACGGCATCGCCATTGAGGGCAACGACCAACAGACGACTCCCGCGCAAGATGCCGCCGAGGCCAACGTACCCGCTCCAGCCGAGTCCCGCATCGCCCGCGTTCTCGAGGTCGGCTGCGGCACGGGATGCATCTCGCTCTCGCTTGCCTGGGAGCGTCGCGGCCACGTCACCTGCACTGCTACCGATATCGAGCCGCGCGCCATCGACCTTGCTACCAAAAACCGCGATGCGCTTGGCCTCACGTCCGACGAGGTCGCCTTCAGCCTCACGAACCTGGTGAGCTCCATTCCCCGCGAAGAGTGGGGCACCTTTGACGTACTCGTCTCCAACCCGCCCTACATCCCCACCGATGTCATGCGCTCGCTGCCGCACGAGGTCAAGGACTTTGAGCCCGATCTGGCGCTCGAGGGCGGTGCCGACGGCCTCGATATCTTCCGCCGCCTGCTCAACGCGGCGCCCTACATGTTGCGCGCCGGCGGCCTCTTTGCCTGCGAGCTCTACGAGGGCGCCCTCGATGCCGCGGCCGAGCTCTGTCGCCAGGCAGGCCTTTCGGACGTGCGTATCGTCCACGACCTCACCGATCGCCCTCGCATCGTCCGAGCCATCGTCACCGAGCCCAAGCAGCGTATCTAAGCTGAACTAATAGACAATTGCTCAAGTTTGCTCTTGCAATATACCGTAAAACTTCTATTATAGAAGGAGAAAGGTATGTCAAATCAGCTGCATCGGTACCGTATCGTGCTTGATTACATTGAACCTTGGCTTGATGAGCAGGATGAAGCTACGCTGAAGCAGATTTATGCAGACCTTTTGGTGCTCGAGAAGGAAGGTCCCAGCCTTGGTCGTCCACTGGTTGACCGTGTCAAGGGCTCGAAGCTTCATCATTTAAAGGAGCTGAGAGTGACTTCATGTGGTGGGCAGGTGATCCGCATCCTCTTCGCCTTTGACCCCAAGCGCCAGGCGGTATTGCTATTGGCGGGTGATAAGTCGCGAGCGGGATCGTCAAGGGCAAAATGGAACGGCTGGTATGCGATCAACATTCCAAAGGCCGAGCAAATATACCGTCGCCACGTAAGGAGGCTCGATCGAGATGGAACTGCATGAGTATATGGAATCTCGCGGGATAACACGCGACTCCATTACCGCCGAGCAGGAGAGGACTCGCGATCGTATCGAAGCCTATAAGCTTGCTCAGATTCGCAGGCTAAAAGATCTAACACAGGCGTCGGTCGCCCAATCGATGGGCGTTTCTCAAAAACGCGTATCCGAGCTCGAGCGTGGGGAATTGGGTTCGATGAGGCTTGACACGCTGAGCAGGTACGCAGAGAGCCTCGGTGGAAAACTGGTTGCAAGCATCGAGTTTCCCGATCGTACCGTTACGCTTGCGCGCTAAAAAACTTCAATTAACCCCCTCACTTTCACCGACTACTAGAGCCGCTCACCAAACCAACATGCGCTCTGGGCAAATAGGTTGAACGTTTCGTGCGAGAATGCCCCACAGTAAACAAACTTGCACCAGAGCGTAAGGGGCTGGCATACACATGCAGACGGTCTATCGGGTATACGAGGGAGCGCGCGAGCCGCATCGGCTTGCAGTCGAGCGCACGGCCGAGCTACTCGGTCGCGGCGGCCTGGCGCTTATTCCAACCGAGACGGTCTACGGTGTCGCCGTGGCGGTCAACGCCTTCTCGGGCGCCGTGCCCCAAGATACAAGCGAATTCCCATCGTGGCCGCGCGATCCGCAGGCTGCCGTCAATGGCGCCGCAGTTCCTGCGCTCGGCACCGGCTATCGCCGTATCTTCACTCTCAAGCAACGTGAGCTCACGCAAACCGTCGCTTGGCTGGTCGATGGCGTCGAAGCACTCGACCGCTATGGCGTGGATATCCCGGAAGATGCCCGCGTACTTGCGCGACGATGCTGGCCGGGAGCCCTGACTATCGTGGTCAAGGCGGCTCCCTGCGTGCCGACCTTTATGCGTGCTGCCGACGACACCGTGGCCCTGCGCGCTTCGGCCTCTCCCGTGGTCCAAGCGCTCATCCGCGCCTGCGGCAGTCCCCTTGCCTGCACGAGCGCCAACACACACGGCGCGCCCTCGCCGGCAAGCTTTGCCGCCGTCGAGGGTCGCATCCTGGAGGGGGTCGATGTTGCCGTCGACGCCGGTGAGACCCCGTGTCGCGACGCCTCGACCATCGTGTCGTTCCAGCACGGCGGGCTCCAGATCCTGCGCCAAGGCGCACTTCCCGCATCGGAGATCGAGCGGGTCCTGTCCGACCCGATGCAATAGAAAGGTGTAAGCGATGTCGTTGAATCTGGGCAGCCTGGGCATGGAAGATGCCTCGTTTAACTTTGGCGGTTCCTACATCATGGCGCTCGACTGCGGCACCACCTCGGTACTTGCGACCATCGTCGACGAGTATGGATGCATCGTCGCGCAGGCACGTCGCAGCGTCAAAACGAGTTTTCCGCGTCCCGGTTGGGTAGAGCAAGACCCCATGACGGTCCTTGCCAGCCAGATCGGCGTGATGATGGAGGTTCAGTTTAAGAGCGGCATCCATTCCGATCGCATCGCCGCCATCGGCATCTCCAACCAGCGCGAGACCACGGTGGTCTGGGACCGCGTGAGCGGCCAGCCCATCTATAACGCCATCGTATGGCAGTGCCGTCGTACCGCGCCGGCGATCGACGCGTTGGTTGAACAGGGTTGCGAGGAGCTGGTGCGCTCCCGCACGGGACTTACGCTTGACCCGTATTTCTCGGCCTCCAAGGTGCAGTGGATTCTCGACAACGTCGACGGCGCACGCGAGAGCGCGGCGGCGGGCGACCTCATGTTCGGCACCATCGACACCTGGCTCATCTACAACCTCACCGGCAGTCAGGTCTTTGCCACCGACTACACCAATGCCAGCCGCACGGCGCTCTTTAATATCCATACGCTCGATTGGGACGACGACCTGCTGGCGCTCTTTGACGTTCCACGTTCCATGATGCCCGAGGTTCGTTGGAGCTCGGGCGACTACGGCCGCGTCGCGAGCGACATCATGACCAACATGCCGCCCATCATGGGCGTGGCGGGCGATCAGCAGGCGTCGCTGTTCGGCCACTGCTGCTTCCATCCTGGCCAGACCAAAAACACCTATGGCACGGGTTGCTTTATGCTCATGAACACCGGCGACGAGGTCGTCGAATCCAAGAACGGTCTGGTCTCCACGATCGGTATCGCCGCGGACGGCAAGATCAGCTATGCGCTCGAGGGTTCTATCTTTGCCGCCGGCTCAACGATGAACTGGCTGCGCAACAACATGGGCATCATCTCGAGTGTGAGCGAGTCCGCGCAACTCGCCGCTTCGATTAGCGACAACGAGGGCTGCTACTTCGTCCCCGCCTTCGCTGGCCTGGGCGCTCCCTGGTGGGACCCGCGTGCCCGCGGTATCGTGTGCGGCCTGACCGGTGCCTCGAGTCGCGCGACCATTGTGCGTGCGGCCTGCGAGTCCATGGCCTACCAGAGTTATGACGTGCTGCGCGCCATGGAGCAGGACGTGGGACTTTCGATTGAGCGCCTGTCCGTCGATGGCGGCGCCTCACGCAACGAGTTCATCATGCAATTCCAGGCCGACCTGCTGGATATCCCCGTGCTGCAATGCGAGACGGTGGAGACCACGGCAATCGGTGCCGCGTACTTGGCGGGGCTTGCCGTCGGCTATTGGGAAGACCTTGAAGAGCTGGAGCAAAATGCCCAGATCGTTAGGACCTTTCTTCCCCATATGTCCGCCGAGCGTCGCGAGCAAAACCTTGCGGGCTGGCGTGATGCAGTCAAGCGCTCGCTCAGTACCGCACAGTAGGGCTGCGATGGGCTGCTCGATACAACAAACCGCTAAACTTATGCATGGCGTGCGGCGGCAACATTGCTGCGCGCCTTGTCAGCAAGGCCGTTTTGCGGCCGCAACGAAAGGGGCAATCAACCCATGACCGTCACCTACGATGCGTCCCGTGTGACGCTTGTCGATCACCCGCTCGTCCAGCACAAGCTGTCGATCCTGCGCGACAAAAACACCGGCACCAACCAGTTCCGCCAGCTCGTGCGCGAGCTCGCACTTTTTGACGGCTACGAGGCCATGCGCGACCTGCCCATGGAAGACGTCGAAGTCGAGACCCCCATCACCACCGCAACGTTTAAGCAGCTTGCCGGCAAAAAGCTCGCCATCGTTCCCATCCTGCGTGCAGGCCTTGGCATGGTCGATGGCATCCTCGACTTGGTACCCTCCGCTCGCGTGGGCCACATCGGTATGGAGCGCGACGAGGTCACCCACGAGCCGCATGAGTATTACTGCAAGATGCCCAAGGATATCGACCAGCGCATCTGCCTGGTTGTCGACCCCATGCTCGCCACGGGCGGTTCGGCCGAGATGGCCATCAGCTACCTGCGCGAGCGCGGTGTCAAGGATATCCGCATGCTGTGCATCGTCGCCGCGCCCGAGGGCCTCAAGTCGCTGACTGAGAAGGACCCCGATGTGCATATCTATACCTGCGCCATCGACGACCATCTCAACGAACCTGCCTACATCGTTCCCGGCCTGGGCGATGCAGGCGACCGCATCTTTGGCACCAAATAAATTTCACGCCAAAAAGGCTAACGTCGAAAATACGAAGAAATGGTGCGCGCGGTCGAACAAAAGACGACCGCGCGCACTCCTGTTAACGGACGTTTTGCCCCGCAGGGTTCGAGAAAAACGTATTACCGTACCTGCGGCATAAAGAAGGTCTTAAGAAAACGAACAGGTGCGTATTAACCGATGCTTTTTCGGTTGTACTTTAGCGATTGGCTCGTACAATAGTCACCAATGTTTGGCGGGAACTGTCCTGTGAGGCGATAAAAAAGGAAAGTGAGGACGCCAGTGTTTCAGATAGCCGATCTGCTCGCTATCGTTGCAGGTGCCATCGCGGGCGCGATTGCCTTCCTTCCCTTTGTCTTTACGCTCAAGCCGGTTCTTGACGATAAGCAGAATGCGGACATGCTCAAGGGTATGGTGAGTCTCGCGGTCTCGGCAATCGCGTTGCTTGTCTTTACCTTGGTTGTGTTTGTGTTGTTCGGAGAGGCATTTCGCATGTTCCTCCTGGGCGAGGCGATCGGCTTCGTGGCCTTTATGGCCGCCTGCGCGGTTCGCGTCGCCAAGGCGCTGCGAGATCCTCATGAGGTCGAAAGGTAAGTCGTGGAAATTTTTGAAAAGCTGCCTGATGAGATTAATCATCTGGTCAGCGAGTTCAGCTCCACCCCTGTCGTGGGCGATCTGAGCTGCGGCATCACGCAGTACTCGTTTTGGCTGATCGTCTCCACGATCGTGCTCCTGATCGTCCTAGCCGTGTTCAAGAAGAAGCAGACCCTGGTTCCCAAGGGCTTCTTCGTCAACGGTTTCGAGTACATCATCGAGTACGTCGAGAACGATATCGGCAAGGGTGTCGTGGGTGAGAACTGGAAGAAGCACTTCCCGTTCCTGTGCTCGCTTTTCCTGTTCATCCTGATCAATAACATGATCGGCCTGATCCCGGGAATGAAGCCCGGCACCGGCGCAATCGGCTCCACCGCCGCACTCGCCATTTTCGCCTTCGTGTACTTCATCTACTACGGATGCAAGGCTCACGGCGTGATCGGCTACATCAAGAGCCTCGCCCCGCAGGGCGTGAGCTTCCCGATGAACGTGCTCGTGTGGGTCGTCGAGCTTTTCTCGACCTTCCTGCGCCTCATCACGCTTGCCGTCCGTCTGTTCTGCAACATGTTCGCAGGACACGTGGTCATGGGCTCGTTCGCCATCATGGCGAGCATGTTCATGCAGCCGCTGCTTCAGCAGGTTTCCGCGGCCCACGCCGTCGGCGCCCTGCCTTCGCTGGCCTGGCTTGCCATCCTCATCCTGATCTATGCGATCGAGCTTGTGGTCGGCGCCATCCAGGCTTACGTCTTCACGGTCCTTACCGCCGTGTATGTCTCCGAGGCAGAGGAGGTCGCGGAGGAGGAGTAGTCTTCCGCTCGCGCCTTAAAGGTAAGGCAATTCGTTAAACCGCCGGTGCCCGTACCCATGGAGCCCGGCAGTTATAAAAAGGTTATCCTGCGTGAAATAAGACACGCACGACAAAGGAGGAATCGTGGGAGTTATCGGTTACGGTCTCGGTGTTATCGGCGCTGGTCTTGCTATCGGCCTGTCTGCTCTGGGTGCTACGGGTGCTATGGCCCGTCAGCCTGAGGTCCAGGGCCGCGTGTTCACCGTCTTCATCATGGGCTCCGCCTTCGGCGAGGCTCTGGCTCTGATCGGCTTCGTTGTCGCGCTGATCGTTAAATAGCACGGAGCGTCAAGTATGAATCTTTCATCCCAGAAGAGCGCGATCGCACTCTCCGCGTCCGCGGCCGCGCTGCTCATGCCGGTTTCCGCGTTCGCTGAGGACGGCGCTGCCGGTGCGGACATCCTCATCCCTAAGATGGCGGAGTTCATCCCGGCGCTTATCGCCTTCCTGATTATCTGGATCGTGCTGGCCAAGGTCGCCCTGCCGGGCATCATGAAAACCATGGAGGAGCGCGGCAAGAAGATCGAGGAGAGCCTCGACGAGGCCGAGAAGACCAAGCAGGAGGCCATCGCCAAGCGCGCTGAGTCCGACTCGATCGTCACCGACGCCCGTCGTCAGGCTGCCGACATCGTTCTCGAGGCCCGTAAGGACGCCGAGTCCGAGCGCGCCCGTATCATCGAGGCTGCTCACAAGGAGGCCGAGGAGATCATCGCCAAGGCCCATACGACCGTCGAGGACGAGCGCAAGTCCATCTACGCCGGTGCCGCGAGCTCCATCGCCGACCTGTCCGTTGCCGTTGCCACCAAGATCGTGGGCGAGGCACTCGAGGACGATGCCGAGCAGAAGAAGCTCATCGAGCGCTACATCCAGGAAGCAGGTAGCCTGAATGCCGACTAGCCGCTATCAGGACAAGGTGCTCGAGACCTACGCGCGTTCCCTTTTGGAAGCCGCCAAGGCCGAGAACCATGTGCTCGAGGACCTCGAGATGATCGAGCGCTTGGCTTCTGCCAGCCCCGAGATCATCGCCGTGCTCGACACCATGTCCAAGCGCGACCAGCTCGACCTTCTTCCCAAGGTGGCAGCTGCCTTTAAGTATGTTGCCGAGGAAGACGAGGATGTAGTGGGCGTGACCGTCACCACGGCGATCCCGCTCGACGACGAGCTGCGTCAAACCATCACTAAGAAATGCGAGCAGGACTTCGGCCGCAAGGTATTCCTTATCGAGCAGGTCGACCCGTCTATCGTGGGCGGCCTGGTGCTCGAGGCCCGCGGCGAGCGTCGTGACATTTCCGTCAAGACGCAGCTGCGCATCGCGCAGGAGACCCTCGCAAACTCTGCTAATTCGTACGGAGGTGAAGCCTAATGTCCGAAACCCTCAATGCCCAGGATATCGCCAAGAAACTGCAGGAGCAGCTCACGAGCCTCTCCGCGACGGTCGATACGCATGAGGTTTCAACGGTCGACGAGGTAGGCGACGGCATCGCGCGCGTCTCCGGCCTCAAGAGCGCCATGGCAGGCGAGCTTCTGGAGTTCAAGAGCTCCGATACCGGTGAGACCGTCTTCGGCCTTGCCCAGAACCTTGACCGTGACGAGGTCGGCGCCGTTCTGTTTGGTGCCGTCGACTCCATCAAGGAAGGCGACGAGTGCCGCACCACTGGCCGCATTATGGATATCCCCGTGAGCCGCGCCATGCTCGGCCGCGTCGTCAATCCGCTCGGCCAGCCCATCGACGGCCTGGGCGACATCGTCGCCACGCACCGTCGCCCCATCGAGTTCAAGGCCCCCGGCGTCATCGATCGTACCCCGGTGTGCGAGCCGGTTCAGACCGGTCTGCTCGCTATCGACTCCATGGTGCCTATTGGCCGCGGTCAGCGTGAGCTCATCATCGGCGACCGTAAGACCGGTAAGACCGCCATCGCCATCGACGCTATCCTCAACCAGCGCGGCAAGGGTATGGTCTGCATCTATGTCGCCATCGGCCAGAAGGCCTCCACGGTCGCTAACATCCGCGAGACCCTCGCTCAGCACGGTGCACTCGACTACACCATCATCGTTTCGGCCACCGCTGCCGATTCCGCCCCTATGCAGTACATCGCGCCTATGGCCGGTGCCGCTATCGGCGAGTTCTTCATGTACAACGGCGAGGACGGCAAGCCCGCCAGCGAGACCAACCCCGGTGGCCACGTGCTCGTCATCTACGATGACCTGTCCAAGCAGGCTGTGGCCTACCGTCAGATGTCGCTGACGCTGCATCGTCCGCCCGGACGCGAGGCCTATCCTGGCGACATCTTCTACCTGCACTCTCGTCTGCTCGAGCGTGCCGTCAAGATGTCCAAGAAGAACGGCTACGGCTCCATGACGGCTCTGCCGATCATCGAGACCCAGGACGGCGACGTCTCGGCCTACATTCCGACCAACGTCATTTCCATTACCGATGGTCAGATCTACCTGCAGTCCGAGCTCTTCTTCCAGGGCCAGCGCCCGGCAGTCGACGTGGGCATTTCCGTGTCCCGCGTCGGTGGCGACGCGCAGACCAAGGCTATGAAGCAGGTCGCCGGCAACCTCCGTCTGGACCTCGCTTCGTACCAGGAGCTCGCCGGCTTTACGCAGTTCGGCTCCGACCTCGACGAGGCTACTCAGAAGCAGCTTACCCACGGTGCCCGCATGACCGAGCTCCTTAAGCAGCCGCGTTATAAACCGTTTGAGGTTGGCGAGCAGATCGTTACGCTGTTCGCTGGCAACGAGGGCTTCCTGGATGACCTGGAGATCGCCGACGTGCTGCCTTTCCGTGCCGAGCTCATCGAGTACATGGACAATGGCTTTGGCTCGCTGCTCGACAAGGTTCGCGCCAAGAAGATCGATGATGACACCAAGGCTGAGCTCTTGCGCGTCATCGGCGACTTCAAGCAGCAGTTCATGGCCAAGCACCATTCGGATGTTTCTGGATCAGAGGAGAACTAAGCCCCATGGCCAACCTTCGCGACATTAAGAAGCGAATCTCCTCGGTTACCACGACCAAGCAGATCACGCGCACGATGGAGATGGTCTCTACGGCCAAGATCCGTCGTGCCCTCGATCGCTCCAAGCAGGCCGAGCCCTATAAGGAGGCGCTGACCGACGTCATGTTGACGGTCGCCGGCGACGCCTCCTGTTCGGGCACCGATCCCATGCTGCAGAAGCATGAGAGCGTCAAGCATGGCCTGATTGTCGTTATTGCCTCGGACCGCGGCCTTGCCGGCGGTTTCAATACGACGGTGGAGCGCACGGCCGAAAAGCTCGCCGCTTCTTGGGCGAACGACGGCATCGAGTGCGAGATCATCGCGTGCGGGCGTAAGCCGGCCACGTATTTCCGTGACCGCGCAAACGTCATCATGCACTTCGAGGGCAACTCCTCTGAGCCCGATTTCAATCAGGCCCGCATGATCTCCTCTCATATCTGCGATGCGTATCGTTCCGGTGAGCTTGACCGTGTCGAGCTTGTCTACCACCACGCCAAGAACCGCGTGGATCAGGAGCTTCGCGTCGAGCATCTGTTGCCGCTCGACCCCGAGATGATCGCTATGGCCCACGGTCCGCGTAAGAACGAGACCGACGCCCCTAAGCGCATCTCGTCCACGTTCGAGTTCGTGCCCTCTCCCGAGCATGTTCTCGGCAAGCTTGTGCCGTCTTATATCCTGACGGTCATCTACCAGGCCCTGATCGATTCGGCGGCTGCCGAGCAGGGTGCACGCCGCAAGGCCATGCACTCCGCGACGGAAAACGCCACCGCGATCATCTCGACCCTTACCCGCACGTATAGTCGCGTGCGCCAGGCTTCGATCACGACCGAGATTAACGAGATCGTCGGCGGAGCCTCAGCATTGGAGGAACAGTAATGGCTAATAACACCGTAAAGCTTGCGGTCGAGGAAGCCACCAAGAAGACGACTGCCGGTGATGGTCGCATCGTGCGAATCATCGGCCCTGTCGTCGACGTCAAGTTTGACGGCGCGGTGCCCCCGATCTACAACGCGCTCACGGTCGAGGCCGAGACCCCGATCGGTCATCTGAGCACGATCCTCGAGGTCGAGAGCCAGCTTCCGGGCGGCGTCGTCCGCACGGTCGCCATGTCCTCGACCGACGGCCTGCAGCGCGGCCTCATCGCCACCGACACCGGTGAGCCCATGAAGATGCCCGTTGGCCCCAAGACGCTCGGCCGCATTTGGAACGTCATGGGCAAGCCCGTCGACGGCAAGCCCATGCCCGAGGTGGAGGAGTTCTACCCCATCCACCATGCAGCGCCCCGTTTCGACGAGCTCACCACCAAGACCGAGATCTTCGAGACCGGCATCAAGGCCGTCGACCTGCTTGAGCCCTACATCCGTGGCGGCAAAACAGGTCTGTTCGGCGGCGCCGGCGTCGGCAAGACCGTTCTGATTCAGGAGCTCATCAACAACCTCGCCCAGGAGCACGGCGGCACCTCGGTGTTCACCGGCGTCGGCGAGCGTACCCGCGAGGGCACCGACCTGTTCCTCGAGATGAGCGAGTCTGGCGTTATCGACAAGACCTGCTTGGTCTATGGTCAGATGAACGAGCCGCCCGGAGCGCGTCTGCGCATCGGTCTGGCTGGCCTTACCACCGCTGAGTACTTCCGCGATCGCGGCCAGGACGTTCTGCTGTTCATCGACAACATCTTCCGCTTCTCCCAGGCAGGTTCCGAGGTTTCCGCACTGCTGGGCCGTATGCCGTCCGCCGTTGGTTACCAGCCCACGCTGGCAACCGAGATGGGCGACCTCCAGGAGCGCATTACCTCGACCAAGACGGGCTCCATTACCTCCGTCCAGGCTGTCTACGTCCCCGCAGACGACCTGACCGACCCGGCGCCTGCTACGACGTTTACGCACCTCGACGCCACCACGGTTCTTTCACGTAGCATTTCGTCGCTCGGCCTGTTCCCGGCTATCGACCCGCTCGCGTCTTCCTCCGACGCTCTCGATCCCTCGATCGTCGGCGAGGAGCACTACCGTGTCGCCGTCAAGGTCCAGGAGCTCCTGCAGGAGTACTCCGACCTTCAGGACATCATCGCCATTCTGGGTATGGACGAGCTGTCCGAGGAGCAGCGCCTTACGGTCAACCGTGCCCGTAAGATTCAGCAGTTCCTCTCGCAGTCCTTCCACGTCGCCGAGAAGTTCACCGGCAACCCCGGTGTCTACGTCCGCGTCGAGGATACCGTCCGCTCTTTCGCCGAGATTGTCGACGGCAAGGCCGATGACCTGCCCGAGCAGGCTTTCCGCTATGCTTCCACGATTGAGGACGTGCGCGAGCGCGCCCGCAAGATGGGGGAGAAGTAGGTTATGCGTATCCGCATCGTGTGCCCCGTGAGCTGCGCCTATGAGGGCGACGCTGCGTTTGTGTCGATTCCGTCCACGGATGGCGAGTTTGGCGTTCTGCCTGCTCACTCCAGCGAGATCTGCACGATCGACCGCGGTTACGTTCGCGTTTCCGATAAGGCCATGGGCACTGTCGACCACACGTTTGCCGTGGCCGGCGGCTATGCCCAGGTTGCGGACGATGTCGTGACCGTTCTCGCCGAGCGCGCTTGCGATTTGGCGACCGTCGATGCCGACAAGCTTAAAGCTGATATTCAAGGTTTTGAAGAGAAGCTGGGTAATTTGTCGGAGGATGATGCACGCCGCGCCTACCTCTATAATGAAATCGCATGGTGTAAGCTCAAGCTTGCCCAATAGTCAAACGATTTAGCGTTCGACCATTTGCGAACACATCATGCCCGGGATGGCCCAGCCATCCCGGGCATGCTTTTTGAAAGGGTAGACCTTGGATATTATCCGCGTTGAGGGTGGCCACGCCATCGGAGGCTCCGTGCCCGTCTCGGGCGCCAAGAACTCCGCGCTCAAACTCATGGCGGCAACGCTTCTGGCGCCGGGCAAGACGACGCTGCAGAACGTGCCCGATATTTCCGATGTCCATGTGATGGGCAAGGTGCTCAAGGGCATGGGCGCTACGATCGATGTTCTCGACGAGCACACGCTCGAGATTGATACCTCTCAGGTCGATTCTTGGGAGGCCCCCTACGAGCTCGTTGCCAAGATGCGTGCTTCCACCGCCGTCATGGGACCCCTGCTGGGCCGCTTCCATCGCGCCAAGATTGCCATGCCGGGCGGCTGCAACCTGGGTGCTCGCAAGATCGATATGCACATTCTTGGTCTCGAGGCCCTGGGCGTTGAGTTCGATACCGCCCACGGTTACATCAACGCTAATGCGCCCCAAGGTCTGCGCGGTACCACCGTCACGCTCGAGTTCGCCAGTGTCGGTGCGACCGAGAACCTCATTATGGCATCCGTGCGCGCGAAGGGTACCACGGTTATCGACAATGCCGCCCGCGAGCCCGAGATCGTCGATCTCGCCAACATGCTCAACGAGATGGGCGCTAAGATTGTCGGCGCCGGTACGCCTGTCGTGACCATCGAGGGCGTGGAAGAGCTGCATCCCGTTACCCATCGCGTAGTGGGCGACCGCATCGAGGCCGGTACCTTTATCGTCGCCGGCGCGCTGATGGCCGACGATCGCGGTGTCGACGTCACGGGTTTTTGCCCCATTCACTTGGGCATGGTTCTCAAGAAGATGGAGCTCATGGGTATCGACTGCGAGCGCGTCGAGGATGGCGTCCATGTGAACCGTGCCGAGCGTATCAAGCCGGTCGACATCCAGACGCTTCCGTTCCCCGGCTTCCCGACGGACATGCAGGCGCAGATTATGGTGCTCTCCGCCCTTGCCGACGGCAGTTCCGTTATTACCGAGAACATCTTCGAGAATCGCTTTATGTTTGCCTCTGAGCTGGTGCGCATGGGTGCCGACATTCGTATCGAGAGCCATCATGCCATGATTCATGGCGTTAAGGGCTTCTCGGGTGCACAGGTTACCTCGCCCGATCTGCGTGGCGGAGCGGCCCTCGTCGTAGCGGGCTTGATCGCCGACGGGACGACCGAGGTTTCGGCCATCCATCACATCAAGCGCGGCTACGAGCAGTTTGTCGAAAAGCTGCAGGCGCTCGGCGCGCATGTCGAGCATGCTACCGTCCCCGATCCCGTCATCTACTAATACAGGTTGCCTATGTTTAATAAAAAGCCCCTCGCGGATACCACCACCCGAAGACCCTCAACTGGTGTGCAGGCCAAGATCTACAGTCGCGATAACGTGGCTCGCTATTCCGAGCGAGCTCGCCAACGTCGTCGTAGCCACACGATTCGTCACGTCGCGCTCATTGTCGTGCTTGGCGTGCTGCTGAGTGCCACTACCGCTGCCGGCCTGTGGTTTGCCACCATTATGGGCAAGCTCGGCGATTCTAATGTCATTACCGATAATCTGCGTCGGGTTCTGGTTGACACCGATGAGGCAAAGGATCCGTTCTACGTGCTGCTTCTTGGCACCGACGGCCGTCCGGGCGAGGATACGTATCGTGCCGACTCGATTATCCTGGCACGCATCGACCCCACGCAAAAGCAGGCGACGCTCATTTCCGTTCCGCGCGACACCAAGGTCGAGTACAAGGGCGAGACCATGAAGATCAACGCCTGCCATACCGTTGGCGGCGCCGAGGCCATGGTCGAGGCGGTCAACGAGCTGTGCGGTGTTCAGATTTCCCACTATGCCGAGGTCAGCTTCGACGGTATGCAGGCGCTGATTGATTCGGTTGGCGGTATCGACATTAACGCAACCGATGATGTTGACGACCCCGAGCACCTGGATATTAAGATTACCGCTGGCCAGCAGCATATGGACGGTGCCACCGCCCTTACCTATGCCCGCTGCCGCTACACCTATGCCGACGGCGATTACACGCGCATGCGCCACCAGCGTCAGGTGCTTGGCGCCCTTGCCAACCAGATTCTCAATAACTTCGATGCCACGAAGATCTTTGGCCTGGTTAATTCGCTGTCCGATATGCTCGTAACCGATATGAGCGTTCAGGATATCGTGGCTACGGTCAATGCCATGCGCGGTATGGATGTCGACGGTATCTACTCGGCCAACCTGCCCTCGTACGCCGACGACAGCACCATGATCGACGGTGTGAGCTACGTCTTTGTCTACGAGGACGAGCTCAAGGAAATGATGGAGCGCGTCGATGCCGGCAAGGATCCCAAGGGCCCCAACACCATGGGTCTTTCCGACGGCTCCAGCTCCACGATCGGTGACCTCAGCAACAACACGTCTGACGACTACGCAAACGGTACCGCAACCTCATCGGTCAACTCTGACGATTCCGATGACTCAAGCGATTCGAGCGATTCGGACTACTACGAAGAGCCCACCGGCGACGGCAACGGCTACGAAGCCAACTACTAAGTTACGGCGTTTTACCAAACGCCGTAACGGCTCGACGCTGCGCGCCGTCCAAGGCGACAATTTGTCATTCAAAAGGCAGGGCATGACCAGAAGGTCAATGCCCTGCCTTTTTCATGCCAACTTGTTCGCCTTGGACGTCGCTCGCTGACGTTGGCTCAACCTGCGGTGCTAACTACTCCCCTTGCACCAAAAACCGCCCCGTTCTCGGTTTTGAGGACGGGGCGGTTTTGCTTACCTGGATTGTTCGAGTTCCCTATGCAAAGCGGGCGACGAGCTCCTGGAGCACGTCGGTCATCTTGACGAGCGAACTGACCGGGACGAACTCGTTGACGCCGTGGTAGCAATAGCCGCCGGTGGAAAGGTTGGGGCAGGGCAGACCGCGGAACGACAGCTGAGCGCCGTCAGTGCCGCCACGAATCGGCAGCACTTGGGGCTCAACGCCGCAGGCAAGGTAGGCTTCCTTGGCAACATCAATAAGCTCGGGATAGTCACGAACGATCTCGGCCATATTTCGATACTGCTGCTTAATCTCGACTGTCACGCGCTCCTCACCCAGACGCTGGTTGAGCATCGAGGCGGCGGCATCAATAAGGTCGAGTTTCTGCTGGAAGTTGGCGGCGTCATGGTCGCGGACGATATAGCGCGCTGTGGCGTGATCGACGGTCGCAGATACACCCTCAAGGTGATAAAAGCCCTCGTAGCCTTCCGTATACTCCGGGCGCTGCACGTAGGGGAGCAACGCGTTGAAGTCGCAGAACAGATTGCCTGCGTTGACCATACGGCCCTTAGCGTCGCCCGGGTGGATGGACTGGCCCTCAAAGCAGACGGTCGCCTCGGCGGCGTTAAAGCACTCCCACTCCAGTTCGCCGATGGGGCCGCCGTCGACCGTGTAGGCGTACTTGCAGCCAAAGGTATCGATATCCAACAGCTCGGCTCCGTGGCCGATCTCCTCGTCAGGGCAGAAGCAAATGCCGAGTGCGGGATGGGGCAGAGAAGGGTCCTGAGCGATACGCGCGACAAGCGACATGATCTCGGCGACGCCTGCCTTGTCGTCCGCGCCCAGCAGCGTGGTGCCATCGCTGCAGACCAGGTCCTCACCCGCGAGGTCATTCAGGGCGGGAAGCTTGGCGGTACTCATGGCAACGGGCTTACCGTCAACCGTGCCGCAGACCAGGTCGCCGCCTTCGTAGTGTACGATGTGCGGCTTCACGCCGGCGCCCGGTGCAACTTCGGTGGTGTCGAGATGGGCGATCAGGCCCAGGGCGGGCTTGTCCTCAGCGCCCGCACTTGCGGGGATATGCGCGCAGACATAGGCGTGCTCGGTCACGTGGGCATCTTCCGCACCAAGCTCGCGCAGCTCTTCAGCCAGCACGTTGGCAAGGTCAAACTGAACGGCGCTCGAGGGTACCTGGTCGCAGTTTGCATCCTCGGACTGCGTGTTGATCTGGACGTAGCGCAAAAAGCGTTCGAGGACATCGGGGCTCGTGGTGGTGTTTTCCATAAAGACCGCTCCAATCTTGGTCGTCGTGTGCAACAAGAACTCTAGCACGGTATGCCACGGCATACCGCGACGCTTGGATGGGGTAGAATCAGCCATTGAATGCAGAAGGGACGGAAGATCATGGATACGACAAATAGCTCGCGCGAACTACATCTGACGGTGGCGAACGAAGACTACTTGGAGTGCATGGTTCGCATTGAAAGCGAAGAGGGGGAAACCAACGGCGTGCGATCGGTCGACATCGCGCAGCGCCTTGGCGTCTCCAAGGCATCGGTCAATAAAGCGGTTTCGGCGCTCAAGGCATCCGAGCTTGTCGAGCAATCGCACTACGGCAAGGTAATTCTGACCGATCGCGGCCGCGAGGTTGGCACGGCTATCTGGTACCGTCATCGCCTCATCCGCACGTTTTTGGTTCAGGAGCTCGGTGTCGAATTTGAGCGAGCCGATTCCGAGGCCTGCATGATGGAGCATGCGCTATCCGAGGACACGATGAGCCGCTGGCTCGCCTATCTCGAAAAGCAGGGAATCAGCGTCGAGGAATAGCGGGATATATATATGGATACGAGTTATTACAACCGCTTTGGTGCCGAGGAACTTACGCGCCGCTTGTCGAGCGAGACCTTGTTGGCGCAGGGCCCCATGGGCAGTGTTTTGTTGAGTGAGTACGATGCCGCCGACATTCCACCGGCGTTTTGGAATCTGGCAGAGCCGCAGACCGTTTCTCGTATCCATCGCCTGTATGTCGCCGCCGGCGCGCAGGTGCTCATTACCAACACCTTTCAGGCATCGAGCTATGCCCTCAAACACGACCAGATTGCGCCGTCCGTGGCGGAGGTCAATCGCGGGGCCGTCGACGATGCCCGCCAGGCGCACTCTCAGCTGCTGCTGGGCTCGATGGGCCCGATCGGTATTGAGTGGTTTGCCGAGGACTCTGCCGAGTATCGTGAAATCCGAGGCATTGCGCGCGAACAGGCGCACGCCTTGCTCAATGCTGGCGTTGACGGTCTGCTGATCGAGACGGTGACGTCTATCCGTAATTTGCAGCCCATGCTTGCCGGCGCTCGAGATGCCGCCGACGGCATGCCTGTTCTGGTGAGTTTTGTCGTTGACGATAAAGGCGACCTGTTGGGCGATGGCCTCAACATCGAGGCAGCCGTTTTGTACGCCGAAAAACACGGCGCAAACTCGGTTGGTGTTAATTGCTGTTCGCTTGCGGCCGCGAATGCGGCGGTGCCCAGGATGGTTGCATCGGCGACTACTCCCGTCACGGTGCGTCCCAACGTAGGCGATCCGGTCCAGACTCAGGATGGCCCCGTATGGCACGAGAACCCTGAAGCTTTCGCGCGCGCATGCATCGAATGGAGACATGCCGGTGCCGCAATGGTGGGCAGTTGCTGTGGAACCACGGCAATCACTACGGCAGCGATGGCCGAGGCGCTCGATATATAAAGGGCAAAACCGCTCCATACGGGGCGGTTTTTTTATTGCCTGCATGTCCTCGGCAGCATTTGCCCAAATGGTGAATGCTGGTGCCGGCAGGTTGCCGAGTGCATGTTGCGGGTATACCCCATGCGTACCATGATCCAAACACTGTGAGGTGTCTGCGCGTGTGCGCGATAATTCATTTTGGAACTGACGGTTGGCGCGCTCGCGTCGATGAGGACTTCACTGCCGATAACGTTGCCCGTATCGCCGATGCCGTCGGCGAGTTGTGGCAAAAGACCAATCCGGGCAAAACGGTATATATAGGGTTCGACACCCGGCCCCTGGCGCGCGAGTTCGCTGAGCTTGCGGCGGGCGTGCTAGCAGCGCACGGGCTGGACACCGTGCTCGCTTCGCGACCTGTTCCGACCCCTGCCCTTACGTGGGCGGCGGCTTATGACGGTGAGGCGTGCGGCGCGCTCATGGTGACGGGGTCCCATCATCCGCAGGGTTATCTGTGCCTCAAGATTCGCATGGGTGACGGCTCAACCGCCAACCAGGATGTCATCGAAGAGCTCGAAGAGACCATGGCTCCCGAGCCAATGGGGATCGAGGGGCAATATCGCACCGCGGATATCATTCCTGACTATATGCAGGCGGTGGCATCATTTGTCGATGCCGAAGCCATCCGCGCCGCGCACTTGCGCGTGGTTGTCGATCCCATGGGCGGCGCAGCCCAGGGCTATCTAGCCGACTTGCTGCGCGAGCTTGGCGTTGAGGTGCACGAGATTCACGCCGGGCAGGCGTCTGATCAAGAAGATATCTGCCCCGACCCCGTTGAGCCTTGGGTGGACACTTGCGAGCGCACGGTTATCGAGGACGGAGCTTGCGCTGGCCTGGTGACCGACGGCGACGCCGACCGTATCGGCGCGGTTGACGAGCGCGGCAGATATATACATCCGCATCAGATCATGGCGCTCGTTTTGGGCGACTTGGTTCAATTTCGTAATTTGGAGGGGCGCGTCGTCGTCAATCTTTCATGCTCGACGCTCGTGCGTCGCATTGCCGAGGCGCTTGGCTGCCGCGTGACCGTCAAACCAGTCGGTTTCAAATATATAGCGGCGGAGATGAAGAAGGGCGGCGTCCTCATGGGCGGCGAAGAAGCCGGTGGTATCGGCATCGCCGCGCATATGCCCGAGCGCGATGGAATCCTCGCCTGTCTGATTCTGTGTGAGCTTATGGCAAAGACGGACGCGCCTTTGGGCGTTCTGGTCGACCAACTCGAGGACAGTTTTGGTAAGACGAGTTACGGTCGACGCGATTTGCGCCTTGAGGCCGAAGATGCCGAAACGTTACGAACCCTGCTGCCGGGCGTAAACCCCAAGTCGATTTGTGGCAAGGTACCGCAAAACGTTAGTCATATGGACGGCTTGCGTCTGTCATTCGAGGATGACACGTGGCTGCTGGTCCGTCCTAGCGGGACCGAACCAGTGGTGCGCGTCTACGCCGAGGGGTTCTCGGTGGAAGAACGTGATGAGTTGCTCGATGCTGGCTGTGCTTTAGCTAGGGGGACGTATCCGCTTTAACCATGAGACTGCCTTATATAAAGAGATGCTCGGCGAGCGGTAGTTAACGGCTGGCAAACGTTAGTCGGATCACAAGATATGTAGGAAATGTGTACGCCCAGATTCCCGCCCACGGCGCCCCTCCGGTCTGGCAATATATCTCCTTGCCGCGCGGC
>CABUOF010000031.1 GCA_902493125.1 uncultured Collinsella sp.
GGCCCGTGGGTTATACCCTAAGAGCAAACCACCCTTTTTAAGGGTGGTTCTGATTCTGCCGATAGGCCATAAAAGTGCGCGCATTTGCGGAGAGCCTGTTGACGATAGTCAAAACTCGGACTAATCTAGAGACACAAAATTGGTCAAAAATCGGACAATCGAATGGTGGGATAGATGAATAGTGCGGTTACACTGGTCGACTTCGACCGGTTGCTCAATGGACTCGACCATATCTATTCGGAGTTCTCGCGCGCCTGCGGCCTTTCGGACTGCGCTTACTGGATGCTCGTCGATACCAGCACGGCGGGCGGCAGTATTGCCGTAAGCCGTCTGACAAGCGAATGGTTCTACAGCAAGCAGACCATCAACTCGGCAATTAAAACCTTGACGGCGCGGGGCTTCGCAACGTTGGAGTTTGCCGAAGGCAGTCGTAAGAACAAGGTTGTGAGTCTGACCGAAGAGGGCAGGCGATTTGCCGAGCGTTATGCGCTGCCGGCACTCAAGGCCGAGCAGCGAGCCTTTGGCGCGCTTGAGCCGTGTGAGCAACGCGAGATTATGCGCTTGGTCGGCAAATTCTCTCAGGTGCTCGGCGAGGAGTGCGATGCCTTTAAGCAGCATATCGCTGCCGAGAGCCAAGCCGAGAATCAAGGTGAGGGGGAGTCGTGCGACTGTTAATGAGGTTTCTAAAGCCATATCGAGGGCTTGTCGCGGTGACGTTGTTGGTGCTGCTGGTGGATAACGTCGGTACGCTGTTGGTTCCCACGATGCTGGCGAACATGGTCAACACCGGTATTACCACGGGCGATGTCGACTACATTTTACGCAACGGCCTATACATGTTTATCGCGACCAGCATGGCTAGCGGCGGCACGGTGCTGGGCTGCTATCTTTCGGCGCGCCTGGCCGCCAACGTGGCTTGCGATATCCGCAATGCCGTGTACGACAAATCGCTCGAGCTCGCGGCCAGCGATTTTGAGCGATTTGGCACCGGATCGATGATCACACGCTCGCTCAACGACATCAACGTGATTCAGCAGGCGATTCTGCAGACGATTCAGCTGGTGCTGCCCGTGCCGTTTTTGGCTGTGGCGGGCATCATCTTCGCCTGGTTTATCGATCCTGCCATGGGCACGCTTCTGGGCGTAGTCGTTGCGATTGTGCTGGTGGCGGCGGTCTTTACGGTTGCCAACGCGGCTCCGATCTTTATGCGCTTGCAGAGCTTTATCGACCGCATGAACGTGGTGCTGCGCGAAAACATCGTGGGCGTGCGCGTCATCCGTGCGTTTAACAAGGAGCGTCACGAGGAGCGGCGCCTGGACGAGGTGTTTAGCGACTACGCCGCCAACGCCATCAAAGTCAACCACCTGTTTGTGGGCCTCGACAGCTCAAGCTTTTTTTTGATGAACATCGCCGAGGTGGCGGTGCTGTGGGTTGGCGGCAACCGCGTGGGTGCCCACGCCATGCAGATCGCGAGTATCTCGGCGGTGCTGGAGTACGCGCTTCTGATCCTGTTCTTTGTGATGATGGCGCAGATGGTGGTGCTAACGCTGCCACGCGCCGCGGCATGCCTAAGCCGTGCACAGCAAGTGCTGGAGATTGAGCCGAGCATCGTCGATGGCCAGCGTGCGCTTGATGCGGCCGAGTCCGACTCAAAGGACGGGGCCGATGCGGTCGCCGTGTTCGACCACATGTCGTTCCGTTTTGACGATGCCGACGAGGACACCCTGTGCAACCTGAGTTTTACCTGCCGCCGCGGACAGACGACCGCGATCGTGGGCTCAACGGGCTCGGGCAAGTCAACGGTGGCCAAGCTCTTGTTGCGTTTCCACGATGCCACGAAGGGCACCATTCGCCTGAACGGCGTCGATCTGCGCGACCTTTCGCAAGGTGAGATTCGCGGGCATATCGCTTACGTGCCGCAGAAGGCGTGGCTGTTCTCGGGCACCGTGGCAAGCAATCTGCGCTTTGGCAACGAAGACGCGACTGAGGCCGACATGCTTCATGCGCTTGAGGTTGCCCGGAGCACCTTTGTGCTCGATCAGCCGCAGGGGCTCGATACCCCGGTTGCTCAGGGCGGTACGAACTTTTCGGGCGGCCAGCGCCAACGTCTGGCCATCGCCCGTGCGCTCATGAAGCATGCCGATCTATATATCTTCGACGATAGTTTTTCGGCCCTGGACTTTAAGACCGATGCGGCCCTGCGCCATGCGCTGCAGGACGAGACGCGCGACGCCGCGGTGCTCATCATCGCGCAGCGCATCTCGACGATTTTGCATGCCGACCAGATTGTCGTGCTCAAGGACGGCGAGGTTGTGGGCTTGGGCACGCATGGCGAGCTTATGGAAACCTGCGAGGTGTACCGCGCCATCGCGGAATCGCAAATGAAGGGAGGTGAGTAGCATGGCCGAGGAGCTCAAGAAGCAGGGCGGCGTTGATGACGCCGTTGCCGCGGGGCTGGTCGAGGAAACGGCTGCCGTGGCACCCGAGCTGGATGACGCCGCCAAGGCTGCAGCCGCGCGCGAGGCTCGCCGCCAGGCGCTGTACGAGGAAAACGAGCGCGCCGAGGACGAGCGCGCCCGCGCTGAGGCAGAGCGCATGCGCGACGTGGATGACGAAGACGAAGACGAGACGCCCCGTGATACCTGGGCGACGGTGCGCCGCCTGTGGAGCGAGGCTGCCGGCGACCATTGGCGCTTCTATATCGTGTTCGCGAGCATTGTGTTCTATGCCATCTTTAACACCGCTGCGCCGGCATATAGCGCCCGCGTGATCGATGAGCTGTGGGGACACGTGAAGCTGGCGTTTGCCAACGACACCACCTTCAGTATCACCTGGGAGAACTGCGGCAGGACCATCTTCATCTACTTTATGATCTGGACGGCCGCTGCCTCGTTCTACGCGCTCCAGAGCTTTTTGATGTCGAGCGTGGCCGAACGCCTCAACCTGCGTCTGCGTAACCGCATCGCGCAAAAGCTCAACCGTCTGCCGCTTGCCTACTTTGACGCGCATCGCCCCGGCGAGGTCGTCAGCCGTGCGACCAACGACCTGGACAAGATGTCCGAAAGTATGCAGCGCGGACTGCTGCAGCTGCTGGTGTCGATCGGCACCGTGGTGGGCGCCGTGAGCGTGATGTTCGTGTTTAGCGTGCCGCTTACGCTCGTCTTTTTGTTCTTTACGGCGGTATCGCTGCTGGTGACCAAGGTGGTTTCGCGCCGTACGCATGATGTGACGGCCGAGCGTCAGGAGTGGGTGTCCAAAATCACGAGCGCGGTCGAGGAAGGCTATTCGGGCCGTTTGGTGATTCGTGCATTCAACCGTGAGCGCCAGAGCTCTGCCGAGGTGCACGAGGCCTCGGGCGAGCTGGCGCGTGTGAGCACCAAGGCCGACTTTATGATCAACGCCGTCGGACCCGCGGTTCGCTTTATTGGTCGTCTGGCGCAGATCGTGATTGCGCTCGTGGGCTGCAGCATGCTGGTCGCCGGTCACATGACCGTCGGCGTGTTCCAGGCGTTCTTCCAGTTTATCTACGAGGCGTCCGAACCCATGACGCAGCTGTCGTTTACCTTTAACTCGCTGCAGAGCGCGCTGGCGAGTGCGGAGCGCGTGTTCGACCTGCTCGACGAGTCCGAGATGGAAGCCGATCCGTTGCCGGCGGCCGCCGCCAAGCTGCCGGGCAAGGTGGAGGGCCGCGTCTCCTTTGAGCACGTGCGCTTTGGTTATTCGCCCGACAAGCCGCTTATGCGCGACGTGTCGTTTACCGCCGAGTCGGGCCAGAAGATTGCCGTGGTGGGAACCACGGGCGCAGGCAAGACGACGCTCATCAACCTGCTCATGCGCTTTTACGAGATCGACGGTGGCCGCATTACGCTCGACGGTGTGGATACGCGCCTCATGGACCGCGGCGAGCTACGGCAGCAGTTTGGCATGGTGCTGCAGGACGCCTGGCTGTTCGATGGCACGATTGCCGAAAACATCGCCTATGGCTGTCCCGAGGCGACGCGCGAGGAGGTCGTGGCGGCTGCGCGCGCCGCGCAGGTCGACTTCTTTGTGCGCACCATGCCGCAGGGCTACGACACGCGCGTGGCCAACGATGCCGAAAGCATCAGCCAGGGCCAGCGTCAGCTGCTGACCATCGCACGCGTGCTGCTCAACAACCCGGCGATTCTCATCCTGGACGAGGCGACCTCAAGCGTGGACACGCGTACCGAGCTTGCCATCGGCCGTGCCATGGACGCACTTATGCGCGGGCGCACGAGCTTTGTGATCGCGCATCGCCTGTCGACGATCGTGGACGCCGACCTGATCTTGGTCATGGACCACGGCAACATCATCGAGCAAGGCACGCATAAGGAGCTGCTCGCAGCCGAGGGCGCTTATGCCGACCTCTATCTGAGTCAGTTCGCATAATGTGACAAAGGGACAGTCCCACATGTCACATCAAAAAGAAAGGCGCGCCGGGGATGAATTCCCTGGCGCGCCTTCTTGCGTTGATGCCGATGTCGTTTTGTGCCGCTTGCGTTCCTAGCGTTCGTCCACGAGCTTGGCGACGAGGGCTTTGAGCTCGGCCACCTCTCGCTCGAGTTCCTTGACGCGGCGAGCATTCTCGGTGATGCCCTGGCGGTTGAGGGCACTCTGCTCGGCGGCGTCATCGGGCATGTACTCGCGATGCTGCTTGGCATCGAAGCTTTCTTCGAACACGCGGCAGCCGTTGCGCTTGATGATGCGCCCGGGCACGCCCACGACGGTGCAGTTATCGGGTACGTCTTTGACGACGACCGAGTTGCCACCGATCTTGACGTTGTTGCCGATGCGGATGTTGCCGAGCACCTTGGCGCCTGTGCCCACAGTGACGTTATTGCCCAGGGTGGGGTGGCGCTTGCCGGTCTCGTTGCCGGTACCGCCGAGCGTGACGCCCTGGTAGAGCACGCAGTTGTCGCCCACAATGGTGGTCTCGCCGATGACGACGCCCATGGCGTGGTCGATAAAGAAGTGCTTGCCAATTTGCGCGGCGGGATGAATCTCGACGCCGGTGATGTGGCGGGTGATTTGTGAGAGCACGCGGGCGAGCGAGCGATGACCATGCTCCCAGAGCCAGTGCTCGGGCACGTGATTCCACTTGGCGTGAAGACCGGGGTACGAAAGGAAAATGACCAGGCCGTTTTGCGCAGCGGGGTCTTGCGCCTGGACGGTCTTGATGTCCTCGTGAATGGTATTGATAAAGCTCACCGGCCGCCCTCCCTTAGCGCCATGGCAATGCGATTCAATAAAGTATAGCGATTCGCTAGGGATTAGGAAGAGCAATCTTTCACGGCTTTGCGTGACAGGTGTCAGTTATGCAAACTTGCTGGTAATGGAGTCATGCTTTTGTGCGGTCGTGTGCATGGCCGCGCCGCAACCGTATACTGGTCAACTTGGACGTATCCGCGCCCACAACTGAGAGGTTTTACTTCATGGGTTTCATTAATTTTATCGCCGAGCTGCTCAAAGACCCGCGCACCGCGATCGCCAGCTGGATCGCCGCCGGCCCGCTTATGGCCTACGGCTGTGTGTTCCTGATCATCTTTATCGAGACAGGCGTGGTGTTCTTCCCGTTCCTTCCCGGCGATTCGCTGCTGTTTGCTTCGGGCTTCTTTGCCCACAACGGCGGCTTTAACATCGTGGCGCTTCTGGCCACCGCATGGGCCGCAGCCATCCTGGGCGACCAGTGCAACTTTATGATCGGTCACTTCTTTGGCAAAAAGATTATCGCTTCGGGCAAGGTCAAGGCCATGACGCCCGAGCGCATCAAAAAGTCCGAGGATTTCTTGGACAAGTGGGGTCACCTGGCCATCTTCCTGGGTCGCTTCTTCCCGTTTATCCGCACCTTTGTGCCCTTTATCGCCGGCATGGGCGGCATGCACTGGCGCAATTTTGTCATCTTTAACGTGCTGGGCGGCATTACCTGGTCGACGCTCTTTACACTGCTGGGCTACTTCTTTGGCGGCATCCCCTTTGTGCAGGAGCACTTTGAGCTGCTGATCGTCGGCATCGTTGCCGTGTCGATCATCCCGACCGTGGTCGGTCTGGTTAAGGCTAAGCTGGGCAAAAAGAACGCGTAGCTCGAGCCAGCGCGCAAACCGTGCAGTTGAGGCCCGTCACCGCTTACGGTGGCGGGCCTCTTTAGTTTCGGTCAAATGAAAATACTTTACTTAGTTAAAGAAAAGCGTTTTATCAGACGCGTACGGAGAGTACAATCTCGTGCATGCGAATCGACGTGCCATCGGCTTTGATGCTGTTCGCGTGTCCCGTCCGGCTCTACGCTCCGGGCGTGCGACGTTGCGACGCGGTCGGCCTCGGTCCTTGCGTGCGAGTTCGCGAGTATGCAACTGTGTATGTAAGGAGCGACACATGACTGTCGAGAAGAAGGATATCGATTGGGGTAGCCTCGGCTTTGGCTACATGAAGACCGATTACAGCTACGAGGCTCATTGGAAGGATGGCGAGTGGGACGA
This sequence comes from uncultured Collinsella sp., assembly GCA_902493125.1. Taxonomy (GTDB): domain Bacteria; phylum Actinomycetota; class Coriobacteriia; order Coriobacteriales; family Coriobacteriaceae; genus Collinsella. Next base: position 6,492 of record CABUOF010000031.1, read on the forward strand.
GGGTGGCCTGACCACCGACCACACCCTGCATGTCTCCGAGTGTGGCGGCATCTTCCATTACTGCCAGGAGGTCTTTGAGGGCCTGAAGGCCTACACCGCCGAGGACGGCAGCATCGTCTGCTTCCGTCCCGACATGAACGCCGAGCGTATGTATAACTCTGCCCAGCGCCTCGAGATGCCCCCGTTCCCCAAGGACAAGTTCGTTGAGGCCGTCAAGCAGGTCGTTTCTGCCAACGCCGCTTGGGTTCCGCCCTTCGGCTCCGGCGCAACCCTGTACGTGCGTCCGTTTATGATCGGTTCTGGTGACGTGATCGGCGTGGCTCCCGCTCCTGAGTACACGTTCCGCATTCTCGTGACTCCGGTCGGTCCGTACTTTAAGGGCGGCCTTAAGCCCGTTAAGCTGCGCGTTTCCGAGTATGACCGCGCGGCCCCGCATGGCACCGGCAACATCAAGGCCGGCCTGAACTACGCCATGTCCCTCAAGCCCACGATGGAAGCACACCGCGAGGGCTATGCCGAGAATCTGTATCTCGACTCCGAGTCCCGCACCTATGTCGAGGAGACCGGTGGCGCCAACGTCCTGTTCGTGAAGGAGGACGGCACCCTCGTCGTTCCTCAGTCGCACACCGACTCCATCCTGCCCTCCATCACCCGTCGTTCGCTCGTTCAGGTTGCCGAGGACCTGGGCATGACCGTCGACCAGCGTCCCGTCGAGTGGGCCGAGGTCAAGGCCGGTACCTTTGTGGAGTGCGGCCTGTGCGGCACCGCTGCCGTCATCTCCCCGGTGGGCGAGATCGACAACAAGGTCTATGGTGCCGATGAGACCGTGACCTTCCCGGCTGGCTACACCGAGATCGGCCCCGTGATGAAGAAGCTTCGCGAGACCCTGACTGGTATCCAGTCCGGTGCTGTCGAGGATAAGCACAACTGGGTTTACACCGTCGCGTAATTTGCCTTTCCTGTCCGGGCAGAGAGCAAGTTCCCTCCCGGCGCGTCCTCGGACATGCAAGAAGCCCTCACTGCGCACTTCGTGCGGCGAGGGCTTCTTGCGTCCTGCGGAGTGCGCCGGGAGGGAGCTTGCTCTCCGCCCTGCGGGCTCGGCGATGTCACAACGAACAATAATTAATCTGAATTAAAGATGGTGCGCGGCCTTTTAGGCCGCTCTTTTGTTTTGGTTCGCGCCATGTGGGGGTGGTGGCGACGTGCATTTTTGCGAGTATTCTGCAATCGAAGGCCCCTGCATACCGATCTCGGGCAAAAAATCGGGATTTCTCGATGTTTTCTACGGATGATGGTCGGGGTTATGGGCTGACAGCGTTTGATTTGCAGGGATATTCGCGGTCATTGGCATTTATCGTGGCGCCCGAAGCTCTTGGCTATGTTGAATACTCCTAAAAATGCACGGCGCTTAGAGGGGGACCTTCGCGAAAAAGGAAACCGCCCCGTCGAAGTATGCATTCGACGGGGCGGTTTATGCATTTGGCCGATTAAGGATGCGCTGTCAAACTACTAGAACTTGACGGTCGGGGCCTGGCGGGCTGCTTCGGCGGCCTCGAAGCCCTGGCGCTCCTTAAACTGAAAGATGCCGGCAAAGATGACAGCCGGGAACGTCTGGATAGCGTTATTGTAGCTGAGCACGCAATCGTTGTAGCTCTGGCGTGCGTAGCTAATCTTGTTCTCGGTATCCTCGAGCGATGCCTGCAGCTGCGTAAAGTTGGTGTTTGCCTTAAGATCGGGATAGGCCTCGGCTACGGCGAAGAGCTGGCGCAGCGCGCCGGTCAGCACGTTGTCGGCTTCCATCTTGGCCTCGGGCGTGGTGGCCTTGACGGCGGTGTTACGCGCGCTGATCACGGCGGAGAGCGTCTCCTGCTCGTGCTTGGCGTAGCCCTTGACGGTCTCGACCAGGTTGGGGATCAGGTCGTTGCGGCGCTGCAGCTGCGTGTCGATGTTCTGCCAGGCGTTATCGATGCGGTTACGCTTGGTGACCATGTTGTTGTAGATGCCGGCGATGGCGCAGACAATCACAATGACAACAACGATGCCGATGATGACGGTAATCATGATGTCTCCGTTTCGAATGGCCGCGGCGGCATGCGCCAGCTGCCGTTGGTATAACGCTACTAGTATACCCGCAACGTTTTGCCGTGCCGAACTTTCCTGCAAGCGTTATGTTTTCGGCGGGGTTGGCACCGGGGCAAAGCGCGCGAGGTACAGGTGTAAGATATGCGACAGATTGACGAGTGTTGTCTTTGCCCTGAGGATGGCGATACCAGTGGACCTTCGCATTAAGAAAACCTACCGCGCCCTGTTCGATGCCTTCACCGAGCTTCTCGAGGAGAATCGTTTTGAGGACCTGACGGTTGCCATGCTGTGCGACCGCGCCATGATTCGCCGCACGACGTTCTACAAGCACTTTCGCGACAAGAACGATTACTTTGCCTTTTATATCGATGAGCTCATGTCGGGCTTGCCGCAAAAACAGCCCGATGAGGCCGGCGCGGTGTCTGCCGAGGACGTGCGCGCGCTTCGGCACGCGATTTTGGACGATGCCATGGATTTGATTCTGGCGCACGAGCGGCTCATGGATAACATTTTGGCAAGCAGCATGTCGGGCATGTTGACCAACGTTATTTGCGACCGCATTGCCCGCTCCATCCGCGAGCGTGTGATGAACGTGCTTGCCGAGGATGCCCTGGCCCCCGTGTCACTCGAGACGACGTCTGAGTTTGTCGCCGGCGGTATTATTCGACTTTTCACGATATGGTGGGAATCGGGCCACGATCTTGAGCGTCGACCTGAGATAGCCGACGTGGTCGATGCACTGTTTGAGCGGACCATGACACCGGTGCATCACTAGGAGTGGCGGAGAGAGGGGGATTCGAACCCCCGGAACGCTCTCGCGCTCAACGGTTTTCAAGACCGCCGCATTCAACCGCTCTGCCATCTCTCCGTGAGTCGTAATGATAGCATCGTTTTGAATTTGCAACAGGGAAGGCGAACGATGACGATCACCGAAATCGACGAGAAGTTCATGCGCGAGGCGCTGGCGGAGGCGCGCGCCGCCGCGGCAGTGGGCGAAGTGCCCATTGGCGCTGTGGTGGTGCGCGCGGGTGAGATCGTCGCGCGGGCGCATAATCGTCGCGAGCTCGACCAGGATCCTTCGGCTCATGCAGAGTTCGCGGCCCTGTGCGCTGCCGCTCGGTCGCTCGGCCGCTGGCGCCTTTCCGACTGTACGGTCTATGTGACGTTGGAACCCTGCTGCATGTGCGCGGGCCTTATGGTCAACGCGCGCGTGGGGCGCTGCGTGTATGGCGCGAGCGACGCCAAGGCGGGCGCGTTGGGATCCCTATACGATTTGAATGCCGACTCGCGCCTGAATCATCGGTTTAACGTGACGGCTGGGGTCCTGGCGGATGAATGCCGCGAGCTCCTGAGTAACTATTTTGGCGGTCTGCGCGGAGCGGGCGGCGCTGATTGCGGTTGTGGGGCCGATCTTGAAGCACACGCCGCTCACGCCGCAGCGCTTGCAGGTGTCGGTGAGGATGCTGGCACGGCGGTTGACTTTGGTCCTGCGTGCCGCCGGCCCCGCCGTGTGCTGCTGGCGATCGACTCCTTTAAGGGCAGCGTTTCGAGTGCGCAGGCGGAGGCGGCGGTTGCCGAAGGCGTGCGCCGCGTTTGGCCCGATGCCGAGGTGTGCGCATTGCCGCTGGCAGATGGCGGCGAGGGGACGCTCGATGCCATCGCCGCATGCGGTGGCGAGCTCTCAGCCTGCGATGTCGCAGGCCCCTTGGGCGACCGCGTGTCTGCCCGGATGCTGGTGGACGGCGAGCACGAGTCGGCTGTAATTGAGATGGCCGAGGCGGCCGGCATTGGGTATTCGCCTTGCACGGAGTCGGCGGCGTTGGCAGCCACAACCTATGGCGTGGGTGAGCTCATGCTCCGTGCGGTTCGCATGTGCGCAAAGACTATCTATATTGGTTTGGGCGGCAGCGCCACCAACGATGGCGGCGCCGGTATGCTGCAGGCGCTGGGCGCCCACCTTGTCAATGAACACGGCTGCGATATCGTTCCCGGTCTTGCAGGCCTTGAACACGTGGCGAGTATCGATGTGGCGCCAGCGCTTCGGACGCTGAACGGCGCACGTGTCGTGGTGCTTTCCGATGTCGAGAATCCGCTCGTGGGGCGTCGAGGCGCCCTAGCAGTGTTCGGTGGGCAGAAGGGCCTGCCGACGGGGGATGCCGAGGTCCTGCGCAGGTGCGACAGCTGGATGGTCGGCTACGGTCGCTTGCTCGACGCCGCGATTGCCGGAGCTCGAGCCCAGGGGTTGTTGCGCACACCCGAGGGCGCCCGGACATTTGGCTCGGTGCTCAGCGTGCCCGGCGCGGGCGCTGCCGGTGGCTTGGGCGCGGCGTTGCTGGCGCTCGGCGCGGAGCTACGCTCGGGTGTGGAGACGGTGCTCGATCTCGTGGAGTTTGACGAGCGTGTACGCGATGTCGACCTGGTCATAACGGGCGAGGGCAATATGGACGAGCAATCCGCCGCCGGTAAGGCGCCGGTGGGCGTGGCGCGTCGCGCCAAGCGATATGGCAAGCCGGTAGCCGCCGTCGTGGGCGGTCGCGCTGACAACCTGGATGCGGTGCATGAGCAGGGTATCGACTTGGTTTTGCCGATTTGCCGCAAACCCATGCCTCTCGACCAGGCGCTCGGTGCGCAAGAAGCCACAACCAACCTCATCTGCGCTGGCGAAGCAGCCGCTCGATCCTACGACCTCGCTCGCCTCTAGAACTTATTTCCCCGGGAGTCCGGTTTGGCCGAGTAGTCAAAATAGCCCCGTCCCAAACTAGCTACTTTGTGGGATGTGGGGGATAAAGATTGCCGGTCGATTTGTCCTACTGGGGTATGTCGACGGCGCGAGTGGTTCGATTTTGAGCCTGAGTGGCAACCCGAGGCGAAATTTCGGGTCATCCAAATTGCTACAATTTTAAGCATATAGCGATGTCCTGCCTTGCGTTTCTGCGCGGGGGGGGGCGTATATTTGCATCGATGGGGACGACGACACATATATAATGAGCCGCTGCTTGCCGTCTTCATGGATTGGGGAGGGCCTTCATGAATCGCGTATATGCGAAAGCTCGAGAAATGCTGAAGCCTTTGGGCACAAAAACCAATACAGCCAAGCGTGCTCTAAAGGTTTTGACCGTCCCGCTGGCGGCGTGTGCGCTCTTGTTTGGTGCAACGAGTGCGTTGGCCGAGCAGACGGTTCCCTTCAGCAACCATATCGTGAAGACGGTAAACCCTACCGGCACCACGGTCAACCTGTTTGACTACTGGGTCGTGAATGGCGATAACGACAATTCTGCCAACATAAACAACGACAACAGCAATAACAACACCGGCATCAATAAAGACCACCAGCTCAAATTCAATGGTGGTGCCGGTACGGGCATTAACAAATGGACGGGCAAGAGTACCACCGGTGGCTTTGGACGCCTTCCATTTGTGAAGAACACGCTGGTAAAGGGCTATCCGGAGATCAAAAATGGCACCTACCAGGGCGTTAACTACAACGATGAGTCGCTCGATTACCTCTTTAACAATGACAGCCAGGCAAATAAAAAGCAGAACGGTAAGGCCGTTTACAACAACGTGCAGGGCCTCTTCCAGCTCAAGGATGGCTATTACGTTTACGACTCCTACGGCTCCAAAGAAGGCAACTATGCCGTGTATAACTCCACGACGAACTCCTTTGACGTCTACGATAAGGCGGGCGTATATAAGGAGAGCGTGTCAGAAGAGAATCGGGGTCAGTTCTTTCCCTTTGACTCGGCTAAAAAGGTTTTTACCGAGTCGGGTAAAAACCTCTCCCCTATAGGAATAAAGGACGGAGAGAACGATAAGCTCAACCATCACTTTGGCATGTCCATGACCACGGAGTTTGTCCAGCCCGCAAACGGCAAGACCAACAAGAACGAGGACATGATCTTTGAGTTCTCGGGCGACGATGACGTCTGGGTGTATATCGATGGCGTGCTCGTGGGCGATCTGGGCGGCATCCACGAGAAGGCAACGCTTGATATTAACTTTGCTACCGGCGAAGTGAAAGTCGGTCATATTGATGGCGCGAATGGAACCGAGAGGGAAATCGAAAAAACCACTATCAAGGCGAAGTTCGACGCCGCCGGCGCGGACACCACCAACTTCTCCGGTGATACATTCAATTCTAGCACCAAGCACAAGCTGAGCTTCTTCTATCTGGAGCGCGGTGCGGGTGCATCGAACATGTCACTTAAGTTCAACCTTACCACCCTGCCGTCATCCGAGGTCCAGAAGGTCGACCAGAACGGCGAGGCGGTCCAGGGCGCCACGTTTGCGCTGTATCAGTCCGGTGAAAGCTGGAAGACGCAGGGCGATCCCATCGCTCAAGGCACGACGGACGATAAGGGTCAGCTGGTGCTTTTGGAGTCGGACGGCTCTGTCCTTTCGTTCGATAACCAGCATGCCGCGGGGCATGACTTCTTTGTACTCAAGGAGATGGGCCTGCCCGAGGGATATCGTTCGAGTCTGACTTCATCGACTTCCGCAACGCCAGGCGAGCTGCATCTGCAGTACAAGCCAGCTGCGGCGAGTGGCACGGGCGGCGTGGTCGTCGCACCGCAAACGACGGTCAAAACAGCGGATGATAGCACATGGAAGGGCAGCCGCATGTGGCTGAACGGCGGCTATCTGGCCGCCAAGGAGACCATCTTCTTGTCCAAAGACATAAAAGACAACAAGGACAACCCCATTAGCTCGGGTACGACCTTTGCCGTCGTGCTCAAACGCACCAATGAGAACTTGGACCAGGCAAAAGAAGACGCCTGGACGGCAGTCACGGGCAATCCGCTCGATGGCTACAAACTGTGCTCCGCGCACGGCATTGCCGGTGCCGTCGAGGCTGCCAAATCGGCGGACACGAGCGTTTTTGCCGTTAACACCAAGGGCGACTATGAGGTAACGGTTAGGTCGCTGCCCGGCGATATCGAGAAGTACGCTGCCATGATGGAGGACAAGTCGAATGCCGACTATACCGTGGCGGTGTATCACACCACGGCGTCGTCTCTGGCAGAGGCAACCATGGAGAACACCTCCATGGTTGAATACCTGTCGACAAACAGGCAGTTCTCAACCGTGATCCACCTCACGAACGTACAGAACCGTCTGTTTGTACAGAAGGTCGATGACTTGGGCGAGCCTGTGAACGGCGCGACGTTTGATCTGTACAAGGCCGAGGACGTTACCGGCAATAGCCCCAGCACGTATGCCATCAAGTCCGGCGCCACGCCGTATGACACCGTGCAGGCAAATGGCATGACCTATCCGTATGAGATTAAGGGTGCAGCATGCTTCCCGCTCAATTCCGCAAAGCATGCGCCCCTTATCAAGGGCACGTACTACCTGCGTGAATCGATGAGCCCGGATGGCTACGAGATAAATTCCACCATCACCAAGGTGATCGTGGACGATTCGGGCGTGTACGTAGACGCCGGCATAGAGAGCGACGGCGTGCGCAGTATGAGCGGCCCGGGCTCGCTCATTGCCTCCCTTGCGCAGTTTGGCTCTCCCGACTCCATCGATAACACGCTTACGCACATCAAGGGCAAACTGCAGAGCGCGACTGGTGCAGATGCCAAGGGTAACCTGACGTGGGGCCAGGAGTGCACCGCCGATGGCGTGACGCCTTCTCTGACGGACCACCTGATGCACATGCGCTATGACAAGACACCGCAAGGTGCCAAGACCGTCTTGCGCTATGTCGAGGACGGTGGCACCCGCAACGGCCAGCTGGCGATTATCTATGCCGATACGGGTATCAACCGTATGGCTCTTTACCAAGACGGTCGGCCCACCAATGGCACCGACCTCGGCACGCTCCAGCTCAACCATCTCTTTACCACGGCAACGGCCGTGCAGTATACCGATCGTCGCGTGGCGCGCCTGCAGGTGACTAAGACCGTGACGGCGGACAGTGGCCTTACCGCGCCTACCAAGGATGCGAACGGCAAGGACCTGACCTTTACGTTTAAGTTCACCCTGCCGAATTCCGAGAAGGGCTACGAGGCGCACGTGTTCGATGCGAATGGCGAGGCCGTGGGCGATTCTTTTACGCTCAAGAACGGCTATACCCATTCCATCAAGGCTGGCGAGACCATCCGCGTGTACGACCTTAAGAAGGGCGACAGCTATAGCGTGAGCGAGCTCACCACCAAGGGTGAGTCGGCGAGTGGCAATGTGCTGGCGAACATCGTCAATACCGTGACCGGTTCTGCCGATGAGTCGGTGCTTCCGGCCGGCTTTAGCCTCGTGAGCCGCAAGGCCGGCGGTCAGGAGCAGTCGGGAACCGGCAACGCGATCGCGGGTTCGATCGCCGCACTCGTGGACGGAAAGATTCCCGATAGCAACACGCTCGTGTTCACTAACAACTACAGTGCCAGCTCCGTGACGCTCGATGCCCAGAATCGTCTGAGCGCCACGAAGGTGCTCGAGGGCCGTGGCTGGACTGATGACGACACCTTTACCGCGCAGCTTACGGCCGAGGACGGCGTCCCCATGCCCAATGGCGCCAAGAGCAAAGTGTCTACGGTTGAGCTCACCAAGAAAGCCCCGAAGGCAACGTTTGGAGATATCACCTATACCAAGCCCGGCACGTACACCTATACCATCTCTGAGGTCATCCCCGGCTCCGATGCCGGGGCAGACGGCATAAGCTATTCTGCCGCCTCTTATACCGCGACGGTCGTGGTGGAGGACAACCATGCCGGTGCTCTGGTCGTTAAGAGCGTGAAGATGACGCAGGTACGCGACGATGCGGGCAAACCGGCTACAGCTGAGGTTGCCGTCGAGACCGCGACCTTCACCAATCACTACGACGAGTATGAGAAGGACATCATCATCCATGCCCAAAAGAACCTGACCGACAACGCGGGGACCTTCACGCTTGCCCAGAACGCCTTTAGCTTTAAGCTCGAGGGCGTGGGCGGATATGCGGATGCTAGCGCAGTGTTTAGCCCCGATACGGTCGACGCAAACGTGACGGCTCCCATGCCCGAGGGTACCGAGGACAACACCGCCACCGTGGGTAACAACGCCGACGGCACGGTGACGTGGCCGGCGATCTCCTATACCGCCAAGGCGGATGCGGGGCGTGCCTACGTATACAAGTTTGCCGAGACGTTGCCCGAGAAACCCGACAGGGTCGCGGGCATGACCTACGACGGGTCGGTCTATTACGCCGTGGTTCGCAACGCCAAGAATGGCGCCGGCATCCTGACCTCGATCGAGTACTACAAGGTCGCAGAAGACGGCTCGGTAAGGCAACTGGACAACAAGGCCACGCCTTCCTTTACCAATAAATATAGCGTGGAGCCCACGAGCGTGGCCCTGCAAGGTCAGAAGGCCGTGAGCGGTCGCGACTGGAACCAGGGCGAGAGCTACACCTTTAACCTTGCCGCCGCTGCGGATGATGCCAGCACGACCGGTTTGAGCAAGACCACAAAGCAGGCGGTGAAGGATGGGGCAGTTGCCATTGGCACCAACCAGGCCGTCGCCAGCGCACCCGAGTCGGGACGCGTGGCATCCTTCGCCTTTGGCGCCGAGGCCGCCCCGACCGTGACGTTCAACCGCGCGGGCACCTTTAGCTTCAATATCACTGAGGACGCCGCGCAAGATGGCCAGGCGGGCATGTCCATGGACAAGCACACCGCGCGTGCGACCGTTGTGGTGACCGATCTGGACAAGTCGGGCAACCACACGGGCAAGCTGCACGTGTCGAGCGTGACCTACGCCAACGCCGGCGCGTCCGATGCGGACAAGGCCATAACCGATAAGGCTGCCTTCACCAATGCATACCATGCGTCGGGCACCTTTGGCGGCGTGACGGTGAGCAAGACCCTTGAGGGTCGCGCCTCTACCGCGGGGCAGTTTACCTTTGCCGTGACGGGTCTTTGGTACGACGGAATTCAGACTTCGGTCGATGGCGCCGAGGCTACCCTGTCCAACAAGGCGGCGAAGGCCGGCGTGTCCGGTGCCGTGGTGGGCGCGAGCGGGAAAAAGGAGCTCTTTGTCCGTAAGCTCACGGAACAGGACCTGGGTCGTACGTTTGCCTATCGCATTCACGAGAACCAGCCTGCTGCTGCTGCCGGCTACACCTATGACACCGGCTACACTGGTGACGCTATCGTGCTCGTCAGGGTTCTTGCACACAAGGACGACCCCGCTAAGCTCTATACCGTGACGACCGTGCTCAAGGGTGCGGGTGTGACGGAGCTGCTGGGCGACGGCGCCGACGCGAGCGCGCTGACGGACGAAAAGATCGTCCAGCTCAAGCAAGATTCGCATACTTACGTGCAGCAGTACGATGCAAGTGAGGCCGGCGCCACGACGCCTACTGTCTCGTTTGTGAACCGTTACACGGCAAGCCTCGACTATGGCACTGCTGGTGGTCTGAAAATCGAGAAGACGTTGACGTATCCCAAAGACGCGACCATTTTTGGCTCGCCTAAGAGCACGTTCCGTTATATCGTCAAGCCTGCTGACGAGACATCTGCCAGCAAGGTTGGCATTTCCATGAATGGCAAGGTCTTTGAGACCGCAAATGTCGAGGCCGATGTTCCCAAGACCGTGAGTTTGGTACCTGCGGGCGGGCTGACCTTCACTCAGGATGATGCCGGCAAGACGTTCACCTATACGGTGAGCGAGATTGACGACAAAGCGACGGGCTATACGTACGACAAGACGGTCCATACGGTTAAGGCTGTCGTGGCGGATAACGGCGACGGTACGCTTGGGGTCACGACGTCGGTAAGCAAGCAGGTTGACGGCGAGGACGAGCTTGAGGACCAGTGGATCTACCCGTCGAATGCGACGTCTGCCGGTGTTGCAACGGTCAAATTCAAGAACACCTATACGGTCACCGAGGCGGCAACCTACACTCCGTCCGTGACAAAGGTGGTTGTCGGTGCCGATGCTCCGGACAAGTTCACCTTTGCCATGACCGCGGCTGACGATGCTACCAAGGCTGCCATCAGCGGCAAGCTCATCACCGGCTCTTCGATGAGTGCGGACAACGGCTATGCCGAGAAGAAGCAAACGAAGGAGGGACTCAAGGACGGGGAGCACTATCAGGTTAACTTCTCGAAGCTCGCCTTCAACAAGCCGGGCACGTATAAGTTCGCTATGAACGAGCTGGCCCCGAATGGCGGTCTCGGCGAGTGGACGTATGACGCGCATACCTATAACCTGACCATCACTGTAACCGATGAGGGCGGCAAGCTTGTGGCCCGCGCCGATGGCGCGACCGGCTCGGAAGGCTTCATCTTCACCAATAGTTACCAAACTTCAACGAGCTACGAGCTCCAGGGTGGTCTGGAGATCGTCAAGACGCTCAACGGGCACGACCTGCATGCCGGCATGTTTGGCTTTACGGTAACGGGCGAAGACGCCGCCTCGACCGATAAGCTCAACAAGCTGCTGCGCGCAGATGAGGGCAAGCTCACCGTGACAAACGATGAGCCGCAGGCCGATGGCACGTCCCATACCGGCATTTTGGGTGGCCTGACCTTTGCGACGGAAGATGCGGGTAAGACGTTTACTTACAAGGTTGTCGAGAATGGCGGCGGCAAGGGCGGCTATACATACGACTCCACCTATTGGATGGTAGAGATTGCGGTTAATAATCGCCGCGATGGTTCGCTCTATACCGTGACCACGGCCAAGCACTATGACGCCAATGAAGCTGAAGAGCCCCACGAGAAAAAGATCTTCAGCTCCGAGAACGGTGCTGCCAAGGCTCAGGTGTTCTTTACCAACAGCTACGCTGCGACCGGAACATTCGACGGTCTTACTGCCGAGAAGGTAATGGATTCCGGCGACAAGATCGAGGCTGGCCAGTATACGTTTGATCTGTATGCCGAGAAGGCCGATGGCTCGCTCGAAAAGATGGATGAGGGCACGACTCAGGCGGCCAAGAACGGTACCGCTACGGTCGACTTTGGTAAGGTTAACTTTAAACTTGGCGATGTTGCCAGCGAAACTCATGAGCAGACGATTGACCTTGCCGGCGCCGTCAACGATGGCATTGCCACCAAGCAACACAATGCCGATTACACCACTACCTACAGCTTTAACCTGGTGGCAAAGGAGCGCTTGGTCAACCTGCCCAAGGGCGTGCGCCCCGTGGATACGTCTGCGACGTGCCGCGTGCTGCTCGAGGTGACCGACAACAACGACGGTACGCTGACGCCCAAGGTGACCTATCGCGATGGTACCGAGAACGGCAAGATCGTTTTCCATAATACGCGCGATAAGGTCAAGACGATCGGCACGGTCGCGAAGCCCGATGTGGACATCGACGGGCAGCTGCTCTCCGTGGGCGACTCCTACGTCTACACCATCAACTGGGTCAACACCGAGGCCGATGCTGGTGGCAATCTGGTTCCGGCCAACGTGACCGTGACCGACGAGCTGCCCACGGGCGTTGTGTTCGAGGCCTTTGAGGGCGAGTTTGCCGATAAGGGCGCTGCGAGCGGTCAGTTGCTCACCTGGAACCTGGGTGAGCAGCCTGCGGGCAGCCACGGTTCGGTGCGCGTGCACGTCAAGATTACCGAGGACGCCGTGAAGGGTGCTCAAGGCGCTGCTGGCACCATCAACAATACTGCCACCGTTAAGGTCGGCGACAAGAGCAAGAGCTATACCGGCACCACGACGAACTTCGTGCCCAAGAAGTCCGAGAACGACGCTCAGGATTCGAAGGGGTCGGGCGTTAGGTTGGGCGACGAACTCACCTACACCATCGGCTACAAGAACACCGAGGGCGCGTCTGCCACGGTGACGATTACCGATGCCGTTCCCGCGGGAACCGAGTTCGTGGAGTTCGCCGGCGACCATAAGGATGCCGGCTCCAAGGACAATGACGGCAAGCTCACCTGGACGCTGGCGGACGTTCCCGCCGGCGAGGAGGGCACGGTTCAGTTTAAGGTTCGCGTGACCAAGGACGCGTTTAAGAGCGGCGGCGCTTCGGGCGACATCTCCAACCAGGCGTCGGTGACGGTCGGTAACAAGCCTGCCGTCAAGACCAACACCACTACCGATCAGGTTTCTGACGGGCGCCTGACGTTGAGCAAGACGGTCACGGCCGCCGAAGGCATCACTGCACCCAACAAGGCATTTACCTTTAAGGTGCTGCTCTACCAGGCCGATGGCACAACGCCTCTGGCCGGCACCTTTGCGTTCGCCGGTCGCCCCGGCGGCACCAATGGCACTTATGTAAGCGGACAGATCAAGAGCGGTGACACCATCGCGCTCAAGGCTGGCGGCTCCGTCACGGTTACCTTGCCCGCGGGTGCACACTACGAGGTGCAGGAGCTCGACTCCAAGGGTGAGCTCATGACGAGCGAGGATGGCTTTGCGGTTGTCGATAAGGCGAACCCCCAGAAAGGTATCGTCGGACAGGCGACGCAGGTGAGCTTCACCAACGTCTACAGCGTGGAGTCCACAAAGGTAGAAAACGCTTTTAAGGTGCAAAAGAAGATCTCTGGACGCAACTGGATGACATCGGATGCCTTTACCATGACGCTGACTGCCCAGGGCGAGGCACCTATGCCCAAGGGCGCCAAGGACGGCGTGTCGACGATTGCGCTGAACAAGGATGCCCAGGTCGGCAACTTCGGTGCTATCGAGTACACCAAGCCCGGTACCTATACCTATATGATTACCGAGCAGTCGGGTGACGAGGCGGCACTCACGTTCTCGAAGGCCACCTATCGTGCCACCGTCACGGTGACCGACGACAGCGCCGGTAAGCTGTCTGCCAAGACCAAGATTGCACAGCTGACCGACGATGCGGGCGACGCTGCTGAGCGCGCGGTCGAGGCGGCAGTCTTTACCAACACCGCCAAGACCGGCAGCCTCACCGTCAAGAAGACGGTCGTCGGCGGCGACAGTCAGCGCGAGTTCGGCTTCACGGTCGCGCTGGCCGACGGGGACGGCGAGCCCGTCTCCGGCACCTTCGGCAAGGGCGAGCACGCCGTGACGTTCACGGACGGCAAGGCGACCTTCACGCTTAAGGACGGCGGGGAGAAGACCATCGCCGGCCTGCCCGTGGGCGCGCGCTACACCGTGACCGAGGACGCCGCCGAGGGCTACACGACCACGGTCAACGGGGCCGACGGCTCCAAGGCCGAAGGCGCCGTGACCGAGGACGGCGTGACCGTCGCGTTCACCAACACGTACGGAACGGCCACCGAGGGCAGAGACGTCTCCACCGCGGGGCTCTTCACCAAGACGCTCGAGGGCCGCGACTGGGCGGAGGGTGACAGTTTCCAGTTCACGCTTACGGGCGAGGGCGGCGCCCCCATGCCCGAGGGCTCTGCCGACGGCTCCAAGACCGTCAGCGTGACGGCCGCCGCCGGAACCAAGGCGGACGATAGGGTCGCCTTCGACTTCGGCTCCATCCGCTACACGCTCGACGACATCAAGGACACCGGGTTCGCCGAGGTCGGCGGCAAGCGCGTGCGCGCCAAGACCTTCACCTACACGGTGTGCGAGGTCAGGCCCGATGACGGCTCCGCCATCGCCGGCGTGGCCTACGACGGCCACGTCGCCACGATGGCGGTGACCGTGACCGACGACGGTTCCGGCAACCTCACGGCCACGACGCCCGCGATCGCGCAGGTGAGCGGTGGCGACTTCGTCAACACCTACACGACCGAGCTCGACTACTCGGCCCGCGCGGGCGTGCGCCTGTCCAAGACGCTCTCCGGCCGCGCCATGGAGGCGGGGCAGTTCGCCTTCACCGTGACCGCGGACTCCGAGACGGCCGCCAAGCTCGGCTTCAAGACCGACAGGGACGCCTACGCCGTGGCCGCGGCTGACGACGGAGAGGCCGACCTGGTCGACCTCATCGGCGGTGCCGCGGAGGGCGACGTGAAGTTCACCGACGCCGACGCGGGCAAGACCTACAGCTTCACCATCACCGAGACCAAGCTCGGCGGCGAGGGCTACTCCAACGACACCGTGCCGCGCACGGTGACCATCGCGCCCGCCTACGACGCCGCGACGGGCAAGCTCACGGTCACGACCACGGTTGCCAGGGACGGTGTCGAGGTCGCCCGCAGCGAGGTCTCGACGGCCGATGACGCCACGGCTCAGGCCACGCCTGTGACGGTCGCGTTCGAGAACTCCTACGAGGCCACCGGCGTGCTCGGCGGCGAGGGCAACGTGGCCATCGACGCCACCAAGACGCTGACGGGCCGCGCCGCGGCAGCGGGCGAGTTCTCGTTCTCCGTCCGCGATGCCCAGGGTAACGTGGTCGCGACTGCGACCAACCAGGCCTCCGGCGACGGCGAGGCCGCGGGGCTCTCGTTCTCACCCATCGCCTACACCACCGACGCTCTCGAGCGGATGGTGGCGGACGGCATCGCCACCAGGGCCGCCGACGGCTCCTGGGCCATTCCCTATACCGTATCCGAGGACGGCACGGACCGGCTGCCCGCGGGCGTGACGGCGACCGCCTCGAGCTTCGACATCACGGTCAAGGTGACCGATAACGGCAAGGGCGGGCTGGACGTTAGCGTGGTCTACCCCGAGGGCTCCGGCGGCACGCTGTCGTTCGTGAACGGCTACGGCACCAACGAGGCGACAGTCGACCTCGCGGGTACCAAGACGCTGGCGTTCGGCCAGGCCGGGCTCGGCCTCACGCAGGCCGACATTGAGGGCAAGTACACCTTTAAGATTGAGCCGCTGGACGGCGCGCCCGCGCCGGTCGACGCCTCCGGCAAGACGGTGACCGAGGCGACCAACGACGCCGCCGGCAACGTCGAGCTGGGCAGCGTCGCGTTCAGGCAGCCGAGCGACCTCGATGACGTCGAGATCGACGGCAACGGCCTGCGCACCAAGACGTTCGCCTACCGGGTGAGCGAGTCCGGCTCGGTCGACGGCGTGGTCAACGACGCGACGGCGACCAGGACCTTCACGGTCAGGGTCGTCGAGGACACCAACGCGGGCACGCTCGCCGCGGAGGTCCTGCCCGCAGAGGACACGCCCGAGGGTATGGGCGCGTTCGAGTTCACCAACACCTACGGCGTGAATCCGACGCCGAGCTCCGTCACCGACCAGATCAAGGTGAGCAAGAAGCTCAAGGGCCGCGACCTGGCCGAGGGCGAGTTCGAGTTCCAGCTGGTCGAGATTGCCGCCGACGGCAGCGAGAGCGTCGCGGCGACGGGCAGGAACGCCGCCGACGGCACGGTCGCGCTCGGCCCCGTCACCTACACCGCGCCCGGCATGCACAGCTACGAGCTGCGCGAGGTCGCCGGCACGGCGGGCGGCGTGACGTACGACAGGGCGACGTACCGTGTGCGCACGACGGTTGTCGACGCCGGTAACGGCGCGCTCACCGTCAAGCACGAGCTGGCGGATGCCGAGGGCAATGCTGTGGGCGACGACTCGGTGACGTTTACCAACGGCTACGAGGCCGCGCCCGTCACCCTCAAGCTGGGCGCCGCCAAGGTGCTCAAGGGCGCCGAGCTCAAGGCGGGCCAGTTTGGCTTTGAGCTCAAGAGCCGGGACGGTAAGGTCATGTCGACCGCCAAGAACGCCGCGGACGGCAGCGTCACGTTCGATGCGCTGACGTTCAAGCAGGTCGGCACCTACACCTTCACGGTGAGTGAGGTCGACGACGGCCAGGCGCACGTGACCTACGACAAGGCCGTGCACAAGATCGTCGTCACGGTGAGCGACGAGGCGGCCGACGGCACCAAGACGGGCTATCTGTCGGCGAGGGTCTCCTACGAGGGCGACGCCAACGTGCCGCCAGTCTTCACCAACAGCTACGCCGAGAATCCCGGGACCCCCAGCACCCCCGAGAACCCCGGCACGCCGGGCGGCGGCTCAGACGGCGGTTCAGATAACGGCTCCGGCGGCGGCTCTAGCGGCGACGGCTCCAAGGGCGGCATGCCCGACACCGGCGACCGCAGCCTGCCGGTCGAGGCGCTCGCGGCCATGGCCGGCATCGGCGCGCTGACCGCAGCGGGCGGCGCGGTCCTGTACCGCAGGCGCCGCTAGCGATATGGACGAGTGGGGCGAATCCATCCGATGGGTTCGCCCCACTTGCCCTGCTGGACGGGAGCAGGTAAGATATACTGAGCGCCTAGCGCGTTCGATGGGTTCGGATGACGACATGTTCCGAATCTGGTCAGGTCCGGAAGGAAGCAGCCATAAGGAGCCTCTGTCGGGCATCCGAATCCATCGAGCGCGCTTTTTTGCGCGGTTTTACCAAACCGCGCAATGCTCGACGCTGCGCGCCACCCAGGGCGACAATTTGTCATTCAAAAGGCAAGGCATGACCAGAAGGTCTATGCCTTGCCTTTTTCATGCCAACTTGTTCGCCCTGGATGTCGCTCGCTGGCTGCGCCAAAACATTGAAGGTCGCGTGGCTCGGGCTTGACCGCTGGTCCTCGGCTTTGCCTGCGGGATCGCTCGACTACCAAATACCTCGCCGCCGGCCGGGCCCCGTCGTTCAAAAATCACCCGTAAAGGCGCATTTATCTAATTAAATCTATCCCTTGCGGAATGCGGCTTGCTGGTGTTGTCTGGGCATTGATGGCTACGTGGTTCAAGAGACGGCGGTGCTGTTGCTTGGATTTTGCAGCTAAAGGGGCCCGTTTCCCTGGGGGGGAACGGGCCCCTTTTTTGTCTCTGGGCTTGTGGATTGGCGAAGACAATAACCGCTGGCAGCTATTTTGAGTTCTTGATGCGG
>CABUOF010000032.1 GCA_902493125.1 uncultured Collinsella sp.
TTTGATTCCTTTGCCATGAGATTCCTTTCTAACGGCTTGAGAGTTAACCGTAATGAACTTATCATTGATGTGTTAGCCATGGCTCACAATCAAGCCAGGCGTGGACGTTTCTGCAAAGGAAAGGGACGCTTTTGCAAATACGACGGGCAGCGACCGACATAACCGAGCTCTACGCACCGCAATTTGAGCAGTTTGGCCTGGAGCTTTCCGGCAAGGGCGCCGTCTTTACCGGCGAGGTGGCAAACGACCGGGCGCACGGACGCGCATGGATCATGCCCCTCTCCCCTGCCTGCATCGTCATGGAGCATTTCATTACCCCGACGCACGATATGTACCTGGCCGAATACACACCCGAGCCGTACGCCTGCGTGAGCGAAGTCAGCGCGCCCACACTTACATGCATGCCCGAGGCTGGTATAACGCCCGCGAACCTCAAACCATTGCATGGACCGTGGCCAAACAATGCCGTTTGCAGCTTTATCCAAGATAGCTGTGGCGAGGAATTAAGCCCGCTGTTTGCGGGGGAGCTTTATCACTCGCGCTCGGTGCTCTTTTTGCCTGGATATTTTGACGAACTGGAGCACCGCTATCCCACCGAGTTCGCGGGAATCTTTGAGGCGTTTGCCGAATCATGGCACGAGGAAGCGACGTCTGCCATCTGCCACACGCTGCGCCGGATTAACGAGGAACGCGCCCGCACCGTAGGCGGACACGTCTATATGCGGGGCATCGTGGAGACCATGGTCGCGGAGCTCGCCTGTTCGCATGCGGCCCATAGACAGGCGCAACGGGCGACGGGCACGCACACCAGCGTGACTTTAGCCAAGGAAGCGTCTGCCCTTGTAGAGCACTCGCTCAACAAGGGCAGACATGTGAGCATCCAGGAGGTGGCCGAGAGACTCTTTACGTGCCGATCCAAACTGTGCGCCACCTTTAAGGCCCAAACCGGCGAGTCCCTGGGTGCCTACATACGAAGGCGCCGCATGGAGCGGGCGCAGGAACTTTTGGCAGATAGCTCGCTTACGATAGCGCAGGTGGCAGAGCGGCTCGACTACCCTCAGCAGGCCGCCTTCGCCCAAGCCTTCAAACAATACACCGGCACCACCCCCACCGCTTGGCGTTCCCAACATATTTAAAGAATGAGGGCGCCATTGGCACCCTCATTCACCAAATTCAATCCAGCCCACCTGACCCGAACGGCCGAGTCGTTGCAGAACCCGGAAGCCCCGGCAGGGCGGGTGCTTGCTCAAAATGAGTTCCGCACGCAAAGAAGGCCACTTAATGTGGCCTTCGTCTTGCGCAGGACTGTTTGAAATTTTGAGGAAGCACCCGCCCTGCCGGGGCTCCCGGGTTCCCGCTTACGAGAGCGACGTTCTCAGCAACTCGTTGAAGAGCTTCGGGTTGCCCTTGCCGCGGCTTGCCTTCATGCACTGGCCCACCAAAAAGCCGATGACCTTCTGGTTTCCGTCGCGGTACTGCTGCGCCTGCTCGGCACAGTTTGCCAGCACCTCGTCCACAATCGGCTGCAGCGCGCCGGCATCACTCACCTGACGCATACCACGCTCGTCGACGATCTTATTGGGATCGTCACCGGTCTGGGCCATGGCCTCAAAGACCTCGTGCGCTTGGTTGGAGCTGATGGCATCGGTCGCCAGCAGCTTGGCGAGTGCCGCCACCTGAGCCGGCGCGATGCCGGACTCGGCGAGCGAGACGCCTGCGCCTTTAAGATAGGCGATCATCTCGTTGACCAGCAGGTTTGCGACCGTCTGGGCCTCCTTGCCGGCCATACCGGCAGCGGCGGCCTCAAAGAAGTCGGCAAACTCGGGGTCGCCGGCAATCTGCTCGGCGTCGGCCGTCTTAATGCCGAAGTCGGCCTCAAAACGGACGCGCTTGGCATCGGGCAGCTCGGGAATCTCGCCACGGCAGCGGTCGATAAACTCGTCGTCCAGATCGAACGGCGCCAGATCGGGATCGGGGAACAGACGATAGTCGTCGGCCGTCTCCTTGACGCGCATGACCACGGTGCGCTTGCGGCTGGGCTCCCAGTGGCGGGTCTCCTGATAGATGATGCCGCCCTCCTCGAGCACCTCGGCCTGGCGGCAAATCTCGTAGGCAAGGCCATCGTGCAGGCTCTTAAACGAGTTGAGGTTCTTGAGCTCGGTCTTGGTGCCCAGCTTGGTCTCGCCGCGGCGACGCAGCGACACGTTGCCGTCGCAGCGCATGGAACCTTTCTCCATAGAGCAGTCCGAAATGCCCAGCGTCACAAAGATGCGGCGGAGCTTTTCCATAAACAGGCGCGCTTCCTCGGGCGTGCGCAAGTCGGGCTCGGTGACAAGCTCAATGAGCGGCGTGCCGCAGCGGTTGTAGTCGACGAGCGACTCGGCCGCGGCGGTAATGCGGCCCTCAGCACCGCCCACGTGCACCATCTTGGCGGCGTCCTCCTCCATGTGGATGCGCAGGATGCGGATGGGCACCGTGTAGGAACCGTCCTCGCGACGCTCAGGCATCTGCAGGTTGGACGCATCGTAGCTGGCCAGGTGACCGGCGCGCTGGTTACCCTCGCGCATGGTCGAGGACATGGACGTGGACAGGCCCTCGGCATTGGCCGAAGCGCTCGCCAGGCTCTGGGCCTCGGCCTCGCCAAACGCGCAGTCGGGGCGCTCGGCGGCACCGCGACCGGTCACGTCCAGGTCCAGGTGACCGTACATGGCAAAGGCGACCGGACCCTGCGTGGTCTGGAAGTTCTTGGCCATATCGGGATAGAAGTAGTGCTTGCGGTAGAACATCGAGTGGCGCTGAATCTCGCAGTTGGTGGCAAGACCAGCCTTGACAATGCTCTCGATGGCGCGCTTGTTGGGCACCGGCAGGGCGCCGGGCAGGCCCAGGCACACCGGGCACACGTTGGCGTTGGGCTCGTCATCGTGGCTGAGCTTGCAGTTGCAGAACATCTTGGTGTCGAGTGCGGTGAGCTCGGTATGGATCTCCAGGCCAATCACGGCCTCCCAATCCTGCAGGACCTCGGAAAGCTCCTTCATTACAGCTCGCCTCCCTTCCCGGCAAAATCGGGCGCGACGGAAAGCGCAGGCGCACCCGTGGCGGTATCGGCAAAGCCGCGCTCCAGGGCGCGGGCAAACG
Source organism: uncultured Collinsella sp. (assembly GCA_902493125.1). Taxonomy (GTDB): domain Bacteria; phylum Actinomycetota; class Coriobacteriia; order Coriobacteriales; family Coriobacteriaceae; genus Collinsella. The sequence goes on from CABUOF010000032.1 coordinate 3,136, forward strand.
TGAGCAGCTGACGGTCCTTAAAGGCCGAACCCACCAGCTGGGCAGAAACGGGCAGCCTGCTGTCCTCGCCCAGGCCCAGCGGCACCGAGATACCACCGTTACCGCAAATGTTGAGCGAGATGGTGTACAGGTCGGAGAGATACATCTGCGTGGGATCGCTAATCTCGCCAAACTTAAAGGCCGTGCGAGGCGAGGTGGGCATGAGGATGGTGTCCACCTTGGCATACGCGGCGTCGTAGTCCTGCGTGATGAGCGTGCGGGCCTTTTGCGCGGCGTAGTAGTACTTGTCGTACACGCCCGAGCTCAGCAGGTAGGCGCCGAGCATCTGACGGCGCTTGGCCTCGGCGCCAAAGCCGTGGGCGCGCGAGAGCGAGCTCTGGTCGGACAGGTTAGCGCAGCCCTCCTCCTGATAGCCGTAGCGAATGCCGTCAAAACGGGCCAGGTTGGAGAATGCCTCGGCCGGGCCGATGACGTAGTAGGCGGCGATGGCGGCGTCCAGGTGCGGCAGGTCGACCTCGACCAGCTCGGCGCCCTGATTCTGCAGCTCCTGGGCGGCGCGCTGAACAGCGGCCTTGACCTCGGGCGTCAGGCCCTCGGCCTCCATAAACGCGGGGATGATGCCCACGCGCTTGCCCTCGATGCTGTCGTTGAGATGCTCGGTAAAGTCGACGGCGCAATCCTGGCTGGTGCAGTCGTACGGATCGTGGCCCGCGCCGGTAAGCGCGTTCATGGCCAGCGCGACGTCCTCGACCGTGCGGCCAAAGGGGCCCACCTGGTCGAGCGACGAGCCAAAGGCGACCACGCCGTAACGGCTCACGGCGCCATACGTGGGCTTAAAGCCCACCACGCCGCACAGCGACGCCGGCTGGCGGATGGAGCCGCCGGTGTCCGAGCCCAGTGAGAGCGCGACTTCGCCCGCGGCGACGGCTGCAGCGGAGCCGCCCGAGGAGCCGCCGGGCACGCGCTCGGTATCCCAAGGATTGTTGGTGCGATGGAACGCCGAGCTCTCGGTGGAGCTGCCAAAGGCAAACTCGTCCATGTTGGCCTTGCCCATGGGCAGGCAGCCGGCATCGAACATGCGCTGGACGCAGGTGGCGGTGTAGACGCTCTGGTAGTCCCCGAGCATGCGGGAAGCGCAGGTGGTGCGCGTGCCCACGAGGTTCATGTTGTCCTTGATGGCCAGCGGCACGCCCGCGAGCGGGGGCAGCGACTTGCCTGCGGCACGGTCGGCATCCATGCGCGCGGCGGCCTCGAGTGCAAGCTCGGGCGCCACCTGCAGGAATGCTTGGACCCCGCCCTCGCGCGCCTCGATGGCAGCAAGGGAGGCCTGGGCCACCTCGGTAGCGGTAAAGTCACCGGCAGCAACGCCTGCGGCGATCTGGGCGGCGGTAAGGGAATCGAAGCTTAGCGTCATTACTCGCTCTCCCCCTCTCCCAAAATGGACGGCACGCGGAAGTAGCGGTCGCGCGCGCTACCGGCGTTTTTAAGCGCGACGTCGAGCGGCAGATCGCGTTCGGGCTCGCGCAGGTCATCGCCCATCACGTTGGACAGGCTTCCGATGGGATGGAACGTGGGCTCCACGTCGGGCAAGTCATATTGCAAGACGGGCTCGAGCATCTGGACGGCATCGTTCATGTAGGACGTCATCTGGGCGAGCTCGTCATCGGTCAGTGCGATCTTTGCGTACTCGGCGATGCCGCGCACGTCTTTCTCGCTGAGTGCCATAGGCGCTCCCTTCCGCATAACAGTTAAACCGCTCTAGTATACAGGGCAACGCCGGCTTGGAGCAGGCGCTTTACCCAAATGCAGCGAAAACGTAACGAGGGAGGCGGCTGACAGGCGGCGGGCTGGCGGTTTTGTAGCGAAAACCGCCAGCCCGCAACGAAAACCGTCTCGCCCACAACGAAAACCATCACAACATTCGACGCTTTTCGTCAAAATCGCGATTTTCATCGAATGTTGTGATGGTTTGGAAGTCCCGACCACCACAAAGGCGCCTGTCCCCTTTGTGGTGGTTCTGGAGAATGTCTTATGCCGAGGCCTTGGCCTTGCGGCGCTTGCGGACCGCGTGGATCACGATGTCCAGCAGCAACAGCACAATGGCAACGACCACGATGAGCACGGCAAACTCACGCTTGCCCCAGTGGCGGCCGGCCAGCGACTTTTGCTTGTCGACGTCCTTTTTGCTGTACTTGGTGCGTACGCAATGCACCAGCAGGCGGTGGTCGTTCACGCCATAGGGCGTGCAGGTGACGAGCGTCACCTTGTCGGCGCCGGGCTCAATGGTCAGCGACTCCATCTCCTCGGGCAGCACCACCTCGGAGTCCACCATCTTGTAGACGAGCGTCTTGTTCATGGTGTGCAGTAGCACCAGGTCGCCGGGCTCCAGCGAATGGATGTCATCGAACATGCTCAGGTTGCGCATGCCCGAGTGCGCGGTGAGCACGCAATGAGTCGAGGTGCCGCCCACCGGCAGGCTCGTGCCCTCCAGGTGGCCGACGCCCGCCATAAGGACTTCTTCGCTCGTGCCGTGGTAGATGGGCATGCTCACGTCGATGGAGGGAATCTCGACCCAGCTCATCATGGGGTCGCGGTCAAAGATGAGCTGCTGAGCGTAGGGCTCGATCTGGTCGGCGGGAAGCTCGGTAGCCTCGCCCGCCAGCTGCTCGTTAAAGGAGCGCGCCTGGAGCAGGATGCGCTCGCGCTCCTCGGCAGACAGCGCGTCCACGGTGCTGGACACCGTGCTGATCTGGTTGAACACGCCCGAGGCCTCGAGCCGGTCCAAGATCCACGGCCAGGTCATAAGGCCCACGCCAATAAGGATGATGACGATGGTGATGAGCCGATCGGCCCAGCGCGGCAGCCGCTTGCGACGGCGCTTGGGCTTGGGCTGAGGTTTGGGCAGAGGGCTTGAGCCGCCGTTGTCCGCAGCGTTATTGCTCTTCATATGTTTGGCGCCCTGCACCATCGCCGGTCACTCCTCTACAGCTCAGGTTGTCTAAACAAATAATAGCCGATTAGCGAGCTTCCGAGGCTGGCAACGCAGCTAGGGCCGAAACGCCGCCTACGGTTCGAATTCTTGGAGACCTTCTACAGCGCTTCTTGCCATGGATATTCCCTTTCAAACATTCGATCGACTTCGAGCTGAATTCGCTCATCGTCAATTGCCGCCAAAGATAGCGCAAGCGAAATGTTGTCGACACGGGAGGAGTCGGCAAACACGGGCGCATAGCGCCACACTTGGATCATCGCCGTCTCGTTATCCGGCAACTCCCCGTCTGCGACTTCGAGGTCGCTCAGTTGACGCCATGCACTTCTTAAGACGGCCTTTTGTTCCATGCCCGGCGCAGCGAGCATCGAACGCGCGGCGAGCGCCGTCTCCCCGGCGTCAACAAGACAGTCAATCTGCGGCGTCTTCCGTGCAAAAAGGACCTTCGAGACAGGCGAGGAGAGCTCTGCCATGTGCTCACTGAGCAGAAGATCAACGGCAACAGGGAGCACGACGACACGTCGCTCGCGACGCTCGCGCCTCGCGAGCCCCCTGTCAACAAGCTCGGTTATGGCCTCACTCGCGCGGCTTGCCGAAATCCCAAGCGCACGACAAAGGTCATAGGGACGATATGGCTCCTGGGCTGCTCCCCAGATTGCGGCAGCCTGTGCGTTGGGTGACATCTTGGTCGCGTGATTGCGAAAGCGGGCACCGCCCCTCTCCGTGCAGGCCGTGCCCATAAATGGAAGAAAAGCCTGTCTACCGGGGCAGACAAAGGGAATCCCTTGTGCGACCAATGCTTTGCGCTGACGTGCATCGGCATCAGGAAACGAAACGACAACAGGAGTCTCCGCGCGCAAGGCTAGCTGACTATAGACTCTCTTAGCCTCGGGAAGCCCGACGCCAGTAGGCAAGCTTGCAAGCAAAAACGAAAAACCGTTTGCGTCAACAGCGCGGACCTCAATCGCCCGCAGATGCAGCGGCAAGCGTGCGGATCCAGGCCAAACCTTGGCCTTGGCGGAGAGGCCTAGTGCTTCTTGTAAGTAGATTAGCGCTTCGTTCATTTCCATCGTTTTCGTCTGATTCCAATTTATATTGGAATTATACATAATTTTCGGAATTAACGAGATTCCTTTCGTGCATAAGTCCGCATTTGAGTTTTCAGAATGTCCCGGATCGGCGGGGCGATTCGGGATACAATGTCAATAGAAAACGACGCATCCCGCGTAAGTGTACGAGAGCGCGGGCGGCCTAGTTTTCAGCTTTTGTTAAATGCCCGGGATCCGACCCCCGGGCATTCTTATTTGCGCTTGTTGCGGCGCAAATGCCTTCTACCGTCCGCACCGCGCGTGCGCCTACGGACCTTAAACCGAACCTCATACGAGTCAAGAAACGCGATGACGAACGAGCCCACCGCCGCGAGGGCGGCGAGCGCGTTAAGGAATTTCAGCATTTGGGGACCTCCGATCGAGTCGTCGGCCGCCCGCGCACGGGATGCGTCGCAAAGCCATTTTACTGCGAGTGTATGCACCCACAGCTGGTAAACGCAATAATTGCAAACATCTGTTCGATATTCATACGCTCAATCCATCGGACGATGGAGGCTGGCTGCGTTATCCAAAAAAACGGGGCAGACTCCAGCGCGGAGTCTGCCCCGAAAAGAGAATGGCAAAGCAAGAACGTGGATGGACGAGAAAAGTGTCCGCAAGTCTCATGGCCATCGCATCCCACCTGCCAAAGGGATGGATGAGTGAGCGTTACTCCTGCTCGGACTCCTCAGCCTGCTTACGGCTGCGGATGAGGTGCGCCACGCCGATGCACAGCACCGCGCCACCAGCGATCCAGGTGAAGGTCACGCCGTTGAGACCGGTGAGCGGGAGGTTGGAGCCCTTCTGGTCGACAATGATGAAGCTGAGCTTGCCGGTAGATGCGGTAGCCTTGTTGTCCTTGACCACGCCATCTGCTGCCTTGATTGCAGAATCAACGCTGGGGATAACCTCGTCGCCGGTCTGATTGAGCTCGCGCTTGATGGTGAAGGTCACACCGTTTGCTGCGGAGTTATTGTAGCCAGGCGCCGGGGTGACCTCTTTCAGGATGTAGGTGCCTTCATCGAGACCGACAACGTTAATCTTGCCTTTTGCGTCGGTCCTCAGCTTGGCCTGCTCACTATTGGTCGTCTTGGTGCCGTTTGCCATGATAAAGTTGTTCGTTTCACCCTGCTCCTGAAGCGTGAACTCAACGCCTTCGAGCCCCTTAGTTTCATTATCGGAACCCACCTTGGTGACATCGATGCCATAGGTGTAGTCATAGGCAGGGTGAATTACCGTATTGCCCTCGCCTGTACCGTTCGGGTTGTTAGAATAGGTAAGCTTAACCGTATTCTCCTGAGCCTTGCCGATAAGATCCTTGAACTTTTCCTTAATGACATTATTGCTGTCGAAAATCTTGGAGGAGTCGAGCTTGGCTTGATACTCGACGGTCACCCTCGAGCTAGCGTTGACGGCAATGGGGTTATCGTCAACGTCAACACAATTCCTCAGGTTCTTGAAGTTAACGGTAAGTTCGTTATCATCCGAGAGATTTGTGGTGTAACCCCGCACGGCATCATTCTTTACGGTCTGGTTACCGATCGTAACCGTGACATCCGGAACATTATTCTCGCTGCCATCGACGAACTTGGGCGTCATGGAATTGGGCAGTTTGTCCGTGAAGGCGTATTTATAGTCGCTATAGGTGTCGATATTACTCGCAACCGTACCGACGAGTTTGTAATCGACCCAATCGTCCATAGCAGAGTCAGCGGCCTTATTGGGTTTGGTAAGAATGTCTCCGTTCTCCACTGTCACCCAATTTTTGTCCTTGTCATCCATAACAGCCTTGTTGACGGTAGGAATGCTGGTCTTCTCGGTAACCACCACATCGCCGGCGCCCACAACGGCATAAATCGGAGAAGTGGCAGTATTCTTGTTGTCAGCTTCCGACCCATCCGGAGCTAAAGTGTCCTTGTCAGTCAGGAACAGGTAATAACCAGATTTGTCGAAAGAAACCTTGTTGCCCGCCGCAAACGAAGCCTCCGTAGCGCCCGTCGGGATGGTCGGAGCGACATCCTTCGCAACCAGTCCAGCAAGCGTATTGAGCAAATCGGTGTCTTTGAGAACCGTCGTGTTTGTGGTCCCGATAATGTTGGCAGTCAGCCAATTGGCAACATCCTGCGGGCTGGCATCGGTTTTCAGAGCGCCTTCCTTATATTTGTTGATAGCCTCGATGATGGCATTTTGCGTCGTGTCCTCAACGCCAGTTGCCCACTTAACATTCGAAACGACCTTGTCAGTCTTGCCGGCCTCATCCACGACATCGGCCTCGAAAATCTGGTAGGCCTTGTACTTCACGCTGCCATTGTCTTCGTTCTTATTGATCTTAATGCTATTGGTCGAAGCAGTCGTACCCTCAGCAAACGCCATGGTCACCGGGGCCATGACGCCGCCGAAGCTCAGCGCTGCAGTGAGGCCGGCGGTTACTGCCAGGCGTGCGATGTTCTTGCTCATGCTCATCTTCTTTTCCTCTGCTTTCTGCTCGAATTCCATTTGATCTAAATCTGTCTGTCTGTGTCTTAGCATCTACTTCGCTACGTCTCGCCCCGCTCTCTGCGGGGCTGCCAGCTACTCTTTATGGCTGCCACCTCCCCGCTTGACCAGGAGCGCGACCACGATGAGCGCGGCTCCGGCGACCGCTGCGGCGGCCGCGGCGTACATTGCCATATCGCCAGTCGAGGGCATAAAGCCTCCGGTGGTAATGCTAGGGGGTGTGCCGGTGGGCGTGTTGATGAGCGACGCCTCCAGGCTGCCCGTCGACCCGTCCGCGCTGTCGGCGCGCAGGGGCGACTCGGCCGTGATGGTGAGTTTGGGCATGGCGGCGGCCACCTGGTCGACGTCCAGGCCCTCGGCCTTGACCGTCACGGAGCGCGTGCCCTCAAAGGCGGTGTAGCCCTTGGGCGCCTTGAGCTCGCGGACCTCCAGCTTGCCCGAGTCCACGCTCGAGACGGTCACGCGGCCGTCCTCACCCGTGGTAACGGTGGCCTTGCCCTCTACATCCCACGTGCCGTCGGCCGCCAGTGTGCGACCGCGGTCGTCGGTGATACTCAGGACCGCCCCGGCAAGCGGCTTGTCGCCGTCGCTGCCGCGCTTGGTGAGCGCGAGATCCCAGGTGTAGGCACACGCGTCGTCGCTCGGTGTGCGGGTGAAGCCGGCGTCGCCGGACTGGTCGGCAAAGGGAGAGCGCGGGTAGCGCAGGTAGACCTCGTTGGGGTTGCCCTTCGCGATGCCGTGGTTGCACGCGCTGTTGAGCGGCGCATTGTACACGGCGACCACGCGGGCGCCCGCGGTGAAGGCGTCGGCCCCGCCGAGCGCGGCGATCAGGTCGCCGGTGCGCACGGTGAAGGTTCCGTCGGCCGCTACCTTGGTGGCGCACTGGGCCGTGATATCGGTCCAGCCCTTCGCGGGGTCGGTGCTGGCGCGTCCGTCCTTGCCGGTCTGGACCGCGTCAAAGCCGCCGTCCGCGCCCGCCGCCACGTACACGCGCATGCTCGCGGCCACCTTGGAGGGGTCGAGCCCCGCGCTCATAGTGTCGACGAACCGCACCGTATAGGTGTCGTAGGCGGTAAGACCCGCCGGGACCGTGGCAGAGAGGCGCCAGTACAGGTCATCGGCGACCGTGGCGTCGGCGGCCTTCTGCCATGCGGCGGTGCTGTCCTCCAGCACGTGCTTGGCGACCTTGGGGGTCGCCGCCTTGGGCTTGACGGTGGCGGCGCTGCCGCCGACCAGGGCCATGATCGGCGCGGTGCCGACCTCGCCCTGGGCGATGGCGTCGTCGTCGGCGACGATGAGCCAGTAGCCGCAGGGCAGCTCGGCCGCCGTGCCCGCGTTAAGGGCCATGGACACGGCGCCAGAGCTCTGGAGGGAACGAGCGAGCTGTGCGCTCAGCGCGCTCGTAAGGTGGGAATCGGCGTTGAGCCACTCGGCAGCTTCCTGCGCGGTGGTCTGGGATTTGGGCATGCCGGCGCTGTGCAGCACAGGCAGGACGGCGTCGCGCACGGCGTCGCTTGCCCAGGCGAGGTCGGTGGCGATCTTAGCGTCGCTGTCGCCGTCGACGACGTTGGCGCTAAAGATCTGGTAGGCGTCGTAGCTGCTCGCCACGGTGCCGCTCACCGTGATGGAACCGGTCGAGGTCGGCGCGGCCTGCGCGGAAGCGGGGAACACAACCGCGCAGGTGCCGATCAGGAGGGCAAGCAGCGCAAACAAGATTGGGAAGGAGCAAACTTTCTTATTCACGACGCTCACCTCCCTTCGCATTCGCCTTGCGACGAATGTGCATCCAGGCCGCAGCAGCGCAAAGCACCGCCGCGCCGGCAAGGTATGTCACAGTGACGCCCGACATACCGGATAGAGGCAGAGTGGTGGAGTAGGTGTTGGTGAAGGTGGAGGCGGGAATGGCGTCGGGCGCGGCGGCGGAGGGTTGAACCACGACGCCCTGCCCGTTCTCACCCAGGGCGTTACCCATGTCATCCTTCATCTGCGTGACCGTGGTGGAGGTGGTGAGGCCGGAGTACTTACCATTGTCCCTGGCAACCTTCACCGTGACGGCAACCTGGTACTCGGCCTTGGAGTAGCGGAGCTTATTGACGGCACCGGTGGCGGGCGCGACCTCCTTTACCGTGTAGGTGTAGGTCTTGGCGTAGTCGTTATCGGTGCCTGCTTCAGTGGACAGGTGCGACATGTTGAACGTAATCGCGCCAAAGGTCGCCGTGATGTTGTTGAGCCTGGTGGCGTCAGTCTCCCCTGCCTTTGGGGCAACAGAAATCTTGAGCTCTTTGGGCTTGGGGGCTGTGTCTGCGTAGTCACCCGTAGCCTCAATGCTGAACTCGAACGGCACATAGCCTTTGTCGCCCTTCGGCCAATCCATGTTTCGAACCGATTTGATCACCGGGATCTCCACGGACGTGGTGGTGAGAGTGTCAGAGATGTACGTAGTGCCATCAACGATGCTCGGCTTCTCGTCCCCGGTCCACGCAATGGAACCGTTCGTGTTCACCGTGAACCAATATTCCGTCGGGTTCTTCTCGTAGCCAAACGGAGCCTGGGTCTCAACAAGCGTGTACGTACCCGGCAGCAGACCCTCGAGCGTGAACTTGCCAGGCGCGGTGTCGGTGTCTGCCCACGTGGTATCGCTCGAAGTCGACTGGTCGCTCTCCCGGTCGATCACGGTCCAGGACTGGTCGGCCGTACCATCGGCGTCCTTTTTCTTGGTGAGCTTCCACTCAGAACCAGGCAAAGGAGTGTGTTTTGTGTCGCCCTCCCCCACCTTGGTCCAAGACACCGTACCGGTGATGATCTTGGTGTTGGGAATGGCACCTGTGGGGTTATTCTCGAACGGAACATTTTTGCCGTTCTCATCCACGTAACCCTGAACGTAGTTCGGCTTCTCGCCAGTATTGTTCATAGTGGCATAGTAGATGGTGTCTGACTTCTGGTAGCCAGCCGGCGCCGTCTCCTCTTTGATGTAATACGTGAAGTAGTTGGTATCGTTGGAATTGCCGATGTTTGCCTTCTGGTTCAGATAGTTGAACTGAAGCTTGCCATCACCCGAAGCGTAATCATTTGCGCCACCGTCAGTCACCGTCACGATAGCGTCCTTGCCCGCGACAGCATTCTCGACAGAACCATAGATAGCCCACGAGGAACCAGGAAGCGACGTGTTGCCGTTCGCCGCATCGACCTTGCTCCACGCAACGGCGGAGCCGTCGGGCGTATACGACCCAGACCACGGGAAGTTGTGACGCTCCTGATCCATATCGATGACGGAAGCCGAGTTACCCTCACCAAATGCTGCGGCAACCTTCGGGCTGTTCATTGAGAAATCGACGCCCACATAAACGCGGCCGTTGGTAGTCACATGGTCGTCGAAACTTCCGTTGGGAACGAGAATCGATCCGATCATAGCCGCCGCAGGATCGTCGTCAGTCCACTTGGCACCGGTGGCTGTGCCGCCGTATCCCCAGTCCGCGCGGTTTTCTCCCGCGATGCCGCCTCGAATGGTAAGGCTGGTGGTATCGACGAAGTTCCACATGATGGACTGGGAGGCCAGCGAGTATTTCGCGTCAAGGTCTTTCTTGGCGTAATGACTCTCGTAACCGCGAGATATTTCTGTATCTCCCCACCAGAAGCGCCAGCCGTTGTGGAACTCGACAGGATTAGTACCTGTAACGTTCACGACAATGGATGCGCCTTCGGGGATATTGGTGAACTTAAAGTCGACGCCGCGGTAGTAGACGCCATCCTTCCAGTTGGAGAGCTCGGAACCGGCGATGGTGAAGACCTGTTGCATAGAAGTTCCATCGCCGGTAAAGGTGATGAGTCGCTCGGTGTTGCGAATCATATTGTTCGGGATTCCGGTATCGAGCGCACCGGAAACAGACTTGCCGCTACCATCGTCGCTACCATCGAATTTGAGTGTATAGCTTGTTCCGTCGTTATTGTACTTGTTGATGACGTAGTTGCTATTAGGCTCTGCAAAGCCGTTGACATCCACCTCGCCGGTATCTTCAAACGAGTCGAGCTGTTTCGATAGCTTCGAGAGGTATCCATTTGTACCGTTATAGCTCGAATAATCGCTACCGTTGACATTAGTCAAATCAACAGCTTTATTGAACAGGGTGCTTTCCAGAGCAGACAAGCCCTCGTACCAATTACCCTGCATTGTCACCACAGACTGGCGTTTATACTCGCTATCGCGCCAGTATGTGATGGGGCCTGCGATTTGCGCGGTGTAGGCAAAGCCGGAAGGAGTCGCGCCCTCAGAAGGTCTCTGCTGTCCGACCCAAGCGCCTTTGTTCCAAGCGCCAACGGTAGTCGCCCCCGGCAAGTTGCCGTTGTAACCAACGCTCATTTTGGTGATCGCACTGTCGATTCCGGCGACCGCAAGCACGGTGCTGCCGTAGACAGGACGGAACTGGGAACCAAAACCAACGGTGCCAAAGCGGAAACCAGCGCCGCCACTATTATTATAGGGCCAGCTCTCTTTGAGTGGATTCATGGCAAGCTTGCCACGGACCACGGTAAGGCCCTCCGCCTCAGCGGCATATGAGCCGGTGGGGGCGTTGTCCGCATCAAGATTACTAGTGTCGCTCGGCTTACCACCGATGTACATGTCGCGGCCGACGTAGGTGGCCACGCCGGGATCGGGGGTGGAGACATCGATATTCGTACCGATACCGATAGGCGTGGGCTTGTAGATGCCCTTGTTCACAGTGGTAGCCGCGCTCGCAGAGGTGGCCGCGCTGAACGGGGACAGCAGCGTGCTTGCAACGAGAACAGTTGCCATAAAGCTACATGCGGCGAACTTCTTCACTTTGAGCACCCCATTACAGTTTCCTCGGTAGAAACTGTCTGGGTGTCGCTGGCGATGGCCTGCGAGATCGGGGGCATAACGAGCGACAGTACCAGGCTCAAAACGGAAGCTCCGCACAAAACACCTGCTAGCACACGATGTGCCGCTTTATTGTTCTGCTTAGATTTGTCTGAATTCGCTTTCATCGATGTCTCCTCCCCAAGAGACCGCGATCTTGCTCTTTCACAATCAAACGTATCTGCGCAACCTGTAATTGCGCACGTTTAGTAATCCATATTGTAACGATTGTTTGAACATCTGAGCAACAAAACCGACAATTTTGTAGCGAATTCTCAATTCTCTTGACATTTTCTCAGATTTACCTTCGTTTATTCGCTATTTATTTTTTGTTTCTACTGGTAATTTAGTTGCCTATCCATTTTTTAATGGCATTAGATTAATTTGCACAACATTTTGCTCAAGAGCAAGCATCCTGTGAACAGTCGAAAGCGACCATGAGCGGTAGGACATTTACCGAGAGGAATATCCTACCAAACTGATGAGAATATCTTAAACCCATCGGTGGTTTGAAGAATGGTGTTCAGACAACAATATTTGAATTTTCACACAGATTTTCGGTATCAATTCGCCCAAATCGCCTGAGGCCACCACAAAGGCACCTGTCCCCTTTGCGGTGGTTCTGCCCCAACGCTACAGCAAATGTTCCTCGATAAAGATCGCGATGCCGTCTTTGTCGTTGCTGGCGGTTACAAAATCGGCGGCGGCACGGGCGGCGTCGCTGCCGTTTGCCATGGCCACGCCCACGCCGACGTCAGCCACCATGCAGGTGTCGTTGTCCGCATCGCCAAACACGCAGATGTCCTGGAGCTCCATGTCGTTGAGCTCCGCCACGCGCACAAGGCCGCGCGTCTTGGACACGCGCGGATCCATGAACTCGTAGAGCCGCTGCGTGGTTTGCAGAGCCGCCGCCTTAACAGTGTTATCGGCAAACGTCGACGCCCGCTCAATCACCCGCGGCATCACCTCGGGCGCCATGGTAAACATCACCTTGGGCTGCGGCTCGCGCAAAAACTCGGCAAAATCGACCACCTGGTAGGGCACGCCGTCGACGCGCGACAGGTGCTCGACGCACGCGTTGCTCTCGGGCACATAGAACACGCCGTCTCGGGGGCAGACGGGCGTTGCCGGAAGGTCCGCCATGTGCTTGCAGATGCGCGCGATGGTCTCGCCCGGCAGCGGATAGCTCAGCTCGTTGATATCGTGCGCGCGGTCGATGACCTCGGCGCCACCGCAACCCACCATCACGTCTACCAGGCCTTCGATGCCCCAGAGCTCGTACATGGCCTCGGTCGCGTGGGCGTCGCGCCCGGTGCACAGGCCAAAGAGCACACCGCGCTCGCGCAGGGCGCGGATCGCCGCCACGGTGCGCGGGGACACCGTGTGCTGGCTCGTGAGCAGCGTGCCGTCGATATCGCAGAACACGGCTTTGATGTGGCTGAAGGTGGTGTCCATGGGGGCCTTTCTGGGTTGTGCGACGGTGTGGGGTGTATTCGTGAACGGCGTACATGGTATACCAAGGCACAGGCCGTTGGGACCCGATCACCACAAAGGTGCCTGCCCCCTTTGTGGTGGCCGAACCCGAAGGGCGGCCTGCCCGGAGCGCAAACCATCACAACATTCGACGTTTTTCGGCAAAATCGCGATTTTCATCGAATGTTGTGATGGTTTTTACTGCCTTGCGGCACGATCCAAATGCCGGCGTCCAAACAGCAGTAGCGCCGCGGGAACCGCCGTCACGACCATGCCCGCACCAACGAGTGTCTGCTGCACGCCAAACGTCGCCGCCAGCCACGGGGCAATCGCCAGCGGGGCCACGCCGGCGAACATGTTGCCAAAACCCATGACCGAGTTGACGCGACCGAGCTGCTCGAGCGGGGCCGTCGTTTGCACGATCGTGTTGTGGAGCGGATTGACGACACCCCAGGCCACGCCAAGGGCAATCTGTCCGACGAGGGCTACGCCCACGTACGGTGTCCCCACATAGAGCAAACTTCCCAGACCCACGGACATGAGCGCCACGAGCAGCGTTTTGAGGCTGACGAAGCGCGGCGGCAAGCGGAGCGCGACCACGGCGCCCAGCACCGCGCCCACACCGCTGGCCGACGAGAGCCAGCCCATCCATTCGACACCGACGTGCAGGACATCGCGGTAGAAGAACGACTCCAGCGGATCGAAAGCACCATAGCCAAAGTTCGAAAGAAAGATAATGCAGAACAGTAGGGCGAGAACGCTGTTGGTAAAGACTGTCTTGATGCTGGTCGCGAAGGTTGCGCGGGTGGATTTGCTGGAGTCGGAGCTTTGACTGGCAGTACTTGCCGTTGTGCTACCGTCCGCAGGAGTACTTTCGCGCGCGGCGACGCGACCTCCTTGCGGCCTAAAGCCCCAACCGGCGACGAGCGCCAGCACGGTAAAGAGCATCATGAGCACGAACACCGCGCGCGACGACGCAGCCGCCGCGACAAAGCCGCCCAGCGTGGGGCCGACGATGATACTCACGTTGGAGAACATGGTTATGGCGGAGTTGATGTCTTTGAGCTCGACGGGGTCGTCGGTGAGATATGCCGGATAGGACGTGGCGATGGGCTGGGCGAATCCCATCACAAAGCCCAGGAGCACCGCGCCGAGCAGGACGATGCCGGTCGCGCTGCCAAAAACGAGGATCGCCGCGCCGGTTGCCAGCGTGCCCACGATGCTCAGCAAGAAATGACGGCGCGGGCCCCAGGCGTCGAGCACCGCACCGCCCGCAAAGGATCCCAAGATCACGAATACGTTCATAAAAAGGACGGCCAGCGATGTCGCGACGACCGAAGCGCCGTCCGCATAGGTGAGTGTTCCGATAACGCCGATAAAGTAGCTGGTCTGAAAACCGGTGTAGATGAGAAAGCGCATCGCCACCAGGCGCTTGGCCTGCACGGACAGCGATGATCGAGGCTTTGAGAAAAGAGAGGCGAACATGGAGACTCCTTGTTTCATACGAATGCGGACGGAGGGCATTCGCCACCGTCTGTCAAATCAATCTATCCGCATGAAACGTTAAGGACCCATCAAGCCCCTTCTCTCCGTTTTTCGCCCGTCATGAACTACTTGGTAGATTGTAAGACATGTCCCACACATCTACTAAAGCAAAAACCACCACAAAGGTGCCTGGCCCCTTTGTGGTGGAAATGACGTTTGCCCAGATAAAACCTGCCAAAATAAACCTGTCCCTTTTTGGCAGGTTTTAGGCCAGATAATCTTGAATCAGGTCGCAGATGGCTCGGGCGTCGTTGATGTTGATGGCTCGGGTCGCAAAGCCGGCATCGAATGCCTGGCGTGCCAGGGCTTCGTTGCAGGCAAGGGCCAGCGTGTGGCCATCGACCAGGTCGAGTGAGCTCTTGCCGCGCAGACGGTCGACACCGGAGCGCGCGACCACGATGTTGTCGAAGCCCTCGGTCTTGTAGCCCTCGATGATCACCACGTCGACATCGTTGTAGCGCGACAGCAGCTCGCGCGCGGGCATCTCGTCCTCCTCGCGCGTGTCGGCGTACTCCGCCCAGCGCGTGGCGCAGATGAGGCCCACGTGCTTGGATCCGGCCTGGTGATGACGCCAGGTGTCCTTAGCGGGCACGTCGATATCAAAGCCGTGGTGCCCGTGATGCTTGAGCGAGCCCACGCGCAGGCCGCGACGGGTGAGCTCGGCAATAACCTTCTCGACGAGCGTGGTCTTGCCCGAGTTCTGGTAGCCGATAAACGCGATCGCGGGGACGGCCGGAGCTGCGGGCGCGACGGCGATGGGTGCGCTTACGGGCGCGGCATCCGCGGCCCCCACAGCCTCAACAGCAGCAGCCTGACGTTCGGCACGATCCCACACGCCCGAGCGGCCGCCCTCCTTGTGCAACAGGCGCACGTCGACGATCTCCATGCCGCGATCGACGGCCTTGCACATGTCGTAGATCGTTAGGCACGCAGCGCTCGCGCCGGTCAGGGCCTCCATCTCGATACCCGTCTTGCCCGTCACGCCCGCCGTAACCAGCACGTGAAAGCCAACCTGCCCGTCCGCGCGCGCCGGCGCCCAGCCCTCGGGCACGTCCTCGACAGGCGTCCCCACCGGAGCGATGGGCGCAATGTCGCACTTGCTCTTGGTAATGAGCAGCGGATGGCACATGGGGATGATGTCGCTCGTGCGCTTGATGGCCATGATGCCCGCCACGCGTGCGCAGGCAAGCACGTCGCCCTTCTTGGCGCGGTCCTGCAGCACCATGGTCTGCGTCTCGGGGTGCATGAGGATGGTGCCCTCGGCGATGGCGATGCGATGGGTCTCGGCCTTGTCGGACACGTCGACCATGCGTACCTCGCCCTTGGCGTCCACGTGCGTCAGCTCGTCGCGGCGGGCATCACGGGCGGGCTCGGCGACAGCGCTGGCAGTCGGCTGCGCGCCTGTAACGGCATCGCTGGCCGCAGCCGTGACTTTGTGGGCAGACATCGCGGCCCTGCGAGCGGCCTTGGTGGCATCGGCGTACCTGCTCTTGGCCATATGATCATCCTCCGATTTGGGACATAAATCGTTGCGTGCCCTCAATTATCGCGTGTTCCTGCGGTTTGTGGGTGACGGCATCGCGCCAAATCGAAAGTACCTGCATATCATCACCACGGCGCAGCGCCTCACGCACCGAATACTCGGCATCGCTAAACAGGCACGGACGCACGTTGCCATCGGCCGTCAGGCGCAGGCGGTTGCAATTCGCACAAAAATGGTTGGACATGGCGCTAATAAAGCCGACCGTTCCCGCCGCGCCCGGAAAGCGCCAATAGCGCGCAGGGCCCGCGCCGGCAGGAGCGTCGTTGATGTCGAGCGGCTCGAGCTCGCCCAGTCCCACCGCGGCGGCCCCGGCATTGATGCGCGCCCGCAGCTCGTCGCTCGGCACGGTATCGCTCGCGTCCCACAGCTCGGGATTGAGCGCGGGAGCATGCGGGTCCACAGCGCAATGCGAGCTGGTGCGCTCGTCGCCGATGGGCATGTATTCGATAAAGCGCAGGTGGATGGGGCGGTCGACGGTCAGCCGCGCGAGGGCCGCCACATCTTGGTTGAGCCGGCGCACCACAACGCAGTTGACCTTAACGGGCTCAAAGCCCCAAGCCAGCGCCGCATCGATGCCAGCCATGGTCTGCTCGAGCCGACCCAGGCGCGTGATCTTTCCAAAGAGCGTAGGGTCGAGCGTGTCGAGCGAAATGTTGACGCGGTTAAGCCCGGCATCTTTGAGCTGCGGCGCCAGCTTGGGCAGCAGGGCGCCATTGGTGGTGAGCGAGATGTCCTCGATCTGCGGAATCGCACGGATGTCACGAATAAGCGGGATGATACGGCGGCTGACCAGCGGCTCGCCGCCCGTCAGGCGCACGCGGCGAATGCCCTCCCCCGCCACCAAGCGCACAAAGCGGGCGATTTCCTCGGCGCTGAGCAGCTCGTCGTGTGCACGGGGCGCCACGCCATCGGCCGGCATGCAGTAAATGCAGCGGAAATTGCACTTGTCGGTAACGGCAATGCGCAGGTAGTTGATGTCGCGGCCAAAGCCGTCATATTGCACGCGCCCGTCCACGCAGCCCTCCCCTCACGCGGCGTTTTATTCTTCGGAAAACATAATACCCCACGAGAGAATCATGCCGACACCCGTACGACAGGACAGGTCGCTTCGAGCAAAACGGACTTTCCAAGCCCATCCTCAGCATACAGACCATCACAACAATCGATGCTTTTCCCGTTTTTGGCAAAAAACGTCGAATGTTGTGACGGTTTGCCTGCCCACGGCACCCCGCAGAAGGACCAAAGCGCCCCTAAAGGCCGCCGTCCCAGCGCCGAATCACAAATTCTCGCAGGTCGTTCTGCCGTTTCTGGAACACCTCGCTTCGGTCGCACTTAAGACCCATAGCGAGCGCGATGGCATTCATCGCCCGGTGCAATTGCAGCTGATGGGCAAACTGAGTCCCGGTGAGGACGATCATCCTAAAGCCCAGCGCGCTCAGCACGGTCATACGCTCCGCATCCGACGCGCTGCGCTGTTTATCAAGATGGTCCGATCCGTTGTATTCAATCCCCGTACCGCTCGCGGGCGCATATACGTCGATCTCGAAATACCCGGCCTTTGCGAGATACTTGAACTCGCTGGGAACATCGACCCGATGGTTGAGCTCGATCTTGGCGTATCCCAGCCCTCCCTGGGAACGTTTTGCTACGACCATAATTGCGGTGGCCGTCTCCATGGGCGACCGCGCGCCATCGTGCACGCGCTTGAGCACGGCGGCCGCGCGTATAGCCCCCTGACGAGATCGGTTCTCATTGCAATAGGCAATCAAGTCGGCAACGGTATACCTCTGCCCTATCTCGATATAATCGCCTGTCGACAGATGATTCAAATGGTATCGGGCGCAGATTTCATACCCATATTCCAGCTGCTCGGGCTCGCTCATCCACGAGCCCGCTTGGACAAAGCACATGGCCTCATCAACCACTAGAAGGCCCTCTGCCACCTCGATAAGATGGCCTGGAGGTACCGGCGCTCCAAACACGTGGCACCTAAATCCAGCCGGCGTCGAGCGCTCAAAATCAAAGTTGACGAGCGTGTCGATATGATCGAGCTCTTCTCGTGGAATACCGAGCGAAACCAGATAGTCGGTAACGATCCCAACTGCCGTTGAAGCCCTCAGCCCCTTGGCATCGAGTCCCAATTTGGGCAGGCTCGCGGTCGGCTCCGCATCGTTAGCAAGCGAGTCCTCATCGTATAGGCTGCTTGCTCGCGAGAGCGGCTCGGACGGGCGCGCCACGTTGTGGTACAGCCAGGCAGTCTTATGGGACAGGACGATCGGCAGGTCCATGAGCCCTCCAATGGAGTCGGATAACCAACCTTATTCCCCTGCCCACGGGTCCGCACACCTTCGCGCGCAAGAAAGCGATTCCACCCGGTCGAGTGGCAGAAAAACCATCACAACATTCGATGCTTTTCCCGTTTTTGGCAAAAAACGTCGAATGTTGTGATGGTTTGAGGCGAGGTGAGGGGCACGGAGGGGTCAAAGCATCGTGCTCGGAGCGTGACTTTTTTCGCCCCACTGCCGACACAAACCTTGACTCTACAATCGTTATAGGGTTTTCACTACACTGGTACGTAAACAACCCAGCCAGAAAGCCCCGCCCATGGAACACGACCTCACACGCGGCAATGTCCTTAAGACCATCGCGGTCTTTGCCCTGCCCTATATGCTCTCGTACTTTTTGCAGATGCTCTACGGTATGGCCGACCTGTACATGATGGGGCAGTTTAGCGGCGCCGCCGGCATCACTGCCGTGGGCAATGGCGCGCAGACGCTCTATATCATTACCGTGACGCTCGTGGGCTTGGCCATGGGAACGACGGTCATCGTCGGCCACGCCGTGGGTTCGCGCCGGTTTGACCGCGCCGAGACCGCCATCGGCAATACCATCACGCTGTTTATGGGCGTCTCGGTGGTACTGGCCGCTGTCCTGCTCGCACTGTGCCCGCAAATCGTGGCACTCATTGGCACGCCGGCCGAGGCGGTCGAAGGAACCGCCGCCTACCTGCGTATCTGCTTTGTCGGCATTCCCTTTATCGCCGCGTACAATATCCTCTCGGCCATCTTTCGCGGGCTGGGCGATTCGCGCTCGCCCATGTACGTGATTGGCGTGGCGTGCGTCATCAACATCGCGCTCGATTTTCTGTTTATCGGCCACATGGGACTCGGCCCCGTGGGTGCGGCGCTCGGCACGGTAACCGCCCAGACGGCCAGCGTTGCCCTCGCGCTCGTGTGGCTCAAGAGCCGCCGCACGAACATCCATGTTAAGCGCAGCGACCTGCGCCCCCAGCCCGAGGTGCTCGGCAGCATCCTTAAGATCGGCGTGCCCGTGGCCGTACAGGACGGCTGCATCCAGGTGGCGTTTATGTTTATCACCGTCATCGCCAACCACCGAGGGCTCGTCGACGCCGCCGCCGTGGGCCTGGTCGAGAAGATGATCAGCTTTTTATTCATTGTGCCGAGCTCCATGGGCGCCACCGTCAGCGCGCTCACGGCGCAAAATGCCGGCGCGGGCAAGGGCGATCGCGCGCGTCAGGTGCTCAAGGACGCCATGACGATCTCGGTGGTGTACGGCTGCCTGATCACGGTGCTGATGTGGCTAGTGGCGCCGGCGTTTATCGGCTTTTTTGCCAAGGACGCCGCGGTGGTCGCGGCCGGTACCGGCTATATGCGCAGCTACATTTTCGACGCGATTTTTGCCGGCATCCACATTTGCTTTAGCGGCTTTTTCGCTGCGTATGGCAAGAGTTACATCGGCTTTGCGCACAACGTGCTGGCCGTGGCGCTCATTCGCGTGCCGGGCGCGTGGCTGCTGTCGAACGCCTATTCCGATACGTTGTTTCCCATGGGCATCGCTTCGCCGTGCGGATCGATTGTGTCGGCGGTCATCTGTGTTGTCGCGTTTACCGTGCTCAACCGCCGCGGAGCTTTTGACAAGCTGGTAGCGTAGCGGGGCGACGCGAGCCTGGCGCCCTCCCCGACCCTATTGAAAGGAGCTGTCCTGTGACCGACACGTCAAGTGAACATACTGAGGGCCTGCTCCGCATTGGCGAGGTGGCGCGCCTGTTTAACCTGAGCGTGGGGACGCTACGTCATTACGAGCAGATGGGCTTGCTGGACCCGGCGTACATCGATCCGGCAAGCGGGTACCGCTACTACGGATCGCGGCAGCTCTCCACCCTCAACACCATCAGCCACCTGCGTGTTCTCGACTTGCCGTTGGCGCAGATCCGTGAGTTTGTGACCACGCGCGATGTGGACCTTATGCAGCGGCAGCTGGCTCAGCAGCAGGAGCTCATCGAGCGCAAGCGCCGAGAGCTGGAGCGCGTGTCGCGCAAGATCGATAACCGGCTTGCCCTGCTGCACGATGCCCTGAACACCGAGCTCGACACCATTTGCACAATCGATGCGCCCGAGCTCCGCTGCGCCGTGTTGCGTGAACGCGTCAACCCCACCGACGCCTATGCATTGGAGTGGCAAATTCGTCAACTGCAGAAGGGCCAGCACGAGACCTTTGTCTTCCTGGGCA
>CABUOF010000033.1 GCA_902493125.1 uncultured Collinsella sp.
CAAATGGAGCACCCCCACCAACTGGGGCGACCTGGAGATCACCATCAACCTGTCCAAGCCTGAGAAGGACCCGCGCGATATCGCCGCGGCAGGTGCAGCTAAGAACACGGGCGAGAAGTATCCCGCCTGCCAGCTCTGCATCGAAAACGAGGGCTATCCCGGACGCTCCGCCGCAGCCGACGGCGGCGCTCACCCCGCCCGCCAGAATCTGCGCGTCATCCCCATCCAGCTCGACGGCGAGCGCTGGGGCTTCCAGTACAGCCCGTACGCGTACTTTAACGAGCACTGCATTGCCATGAGCTCCGAGCATCGTCCGATGCACGTCGACCGCAAGGGTCTGACCTGCCTGCTCGACTTTGTGGACCTGTTCCCGCATTACTTTATTGGCTCCAACGCCGACCTGCCCATCGTGGGCGGCTCGATTCTGTCGCACGACCACTTCCAGGGCGGCGCGCACGAGTTCCCCATGATGCATGCCGCCGAGGTCTCGCAGTTTAGCGTGCCCGGCTTTGACCAGGTCAGCGGTACCGTGTTGCAGTGGCCGCTTTCGGTGCTGCGACTGCGCTCGCACGACCGCGCCCAGCTGCTCGACGCCGCCGAGAAGATCATCCTCGCCTGGCGCGAGTGGACCGATGAGTCGGTGGGCGTCATCGCGCACACAGCCGACGGCGTGGCGCACAACACCGTGACGCCCGTCATCCGCCGCGTCGACTCCCGCGGCAATGCCGGCGGCGAGATTTACGAGGCCTACCTGGCGCTTCGCTGCAACATCACGACCGACGAGCATCCGCTGGGCGTATTCCACCCGCATGCCGAGTACCACCACATCAAGAAGGAGAACATCGGCCTGATCGAGGTCATGGGCCTGGCCATTTTGCCGCCGCGCTTGGTTCCCGAGCTCGGCGCTGTCCGCGAGCACTTGCTGGCGGCCAAGGCCGATGCCAGCTACGACCTTGCTGGCGCGCTCGAGGGCGACGACCTTTGCCGCAGCCATGCCGCGTGGGCCGAGGACGTCTTTGCTCGCCGCGCCGACGAGCTTACGGCCGACAACGCCATCGATATCCTGCACGAGGAGGTCGGCGTGGTGTTTGGCCACGTGCTCGACAACGCCGGCGTCTTTAAGTGGGACGAAGCCGGCCGCGCCGCCCAACAGCGCTTTATCGACTCACTGTAGCATACAGGTTCGAGCCTCATCAGCGGCCACGACATAACCGCCCACACGACAACGGCGCCCGCCGGCAACATCGCCGACGGGCGCCGTTTTTGAGTGTAGTCATTGGGGTCATTCTTAAGGGGCGTTCTTAAACGACTAGTCATTAAAGAGCGTCCCCAATGACTACTTGCGACCAAGGCAACGCCGGTGTCTTGGCAACGACAGCGAAAACGCCCCTAAGCGAGCAAGGTGACGTGAAAGAGGAGGGCATTGACCTTTTGGTCATGCCCGACGATTGAACGTCAGATTGCCGCTTAGGGGCGTTTGCAGCGTCGCGCCGTTACGCGGTTTGGTAAAACCGCGTAACCCTACAGTTCAGTCACGACAACGCTGTTGTAGACCTCGTCCCAGCGGTCCATGACCAGGTGGCCGGTCTTGGGATCCATGGCGTTAAGCTTGCCGCAGGTATTGGCGGTCTTGAGCACCGTGACGTCGTCGGCATCAGCAGCAATCGCATGCGCAAAGCCGGCGATGGTCGAGTCGCCGGAACCCGTCGCGTTCACAGCCGCAATCGCGGGCGTCTTGGCGCGGAACGCACGACCCTCATGGAAGCCCACCGAACCGGCAGCGCCCATCGAAACGACAACCCAGGGAATACCGGCAAAGCGGTCATCGGCGGCAAGCGCCTCGCGCAGGGCATCGACATCATCGGTCGTAAAGGACGTACCCAGCAGGCCGTTAATCTCGGTCAGGTTGGGCTTTACGAGCTCGGGCTTAGCGTCGGACTCCAGCGCGGCCTCCAGCGATGCACCCGAGGTGTCGAGCAGCACCTTGGCGCCCGCCTTCTCGGCGATCTTGACGAGCTCGGCATAGTAGCCGGCATCGACGCCGCGCGGCAGCGAGCCCGAAAGCGTCACAACGTCCGCCTTCGCTGCAAGCTCGGCGAACTTGGCCGTAAAGGCCTCGAGCTCGGCCGGGGCGATCTGCGGGCCGCTCTCCAGCAGCTCGGTCTGATTGCCCTCGTGCAGAATATTCAGGCAAATGCGCGTCTCACCGGCGATGGGCACAAAGTCGTTCTTGACGCCGTCGGCATCCATAAGCTCGGCCATATAGGCACCCATGTGGCCGCCGAGCAGGCCAGTCGCGAGCACGTCGTCGCCCAGCTGCAGCAGCACACGGCTCACGTTGAGGCCCTTACCGCCAGCAGTCTTTTCGGGCGTCACGCGGTTCACGTCGTCGATGATCAGCTTGTCGAGCTGATAGCGCGTATCAATCGACGGGTTCATGGTAACAGTCAGAATCATATTGAACTCCTGTTCCGGGGCGGCATGACCCACCCCAAACATACGATAGCTCGTTAAAGGATCTCGATCTCAAAGCCGCGGGTGACGGTCTCCCCCGGCTTGGCCACCAGGCAGCCGCGCTTGTGTTCCAGAATATCGTCCTCGTCGGAGCAGGTGGACAGACCGCCCCACGGTTCAACAGCCACAAAGTCGCCCTCGGGCTTGCTCCACACAATCAGGTACGGCATATCGGGGAACGTCAGGCGCACGCCCTTGTCCTCGGTTTTCTTGGTCAGCGTAACCACGCGGCTCTCGAGCATGTCGAAGATGGTCTCCGCGAAGTCAAAGAGTTCGTGGGTCAGCGGCAGGTCATGGCCAACCATCGGGTTCTTGCTGCGATGCTCAACATCAATCAGGCCCGTCGAGGGAACGGCAGTACAGAGCTCGGCGGCCTCGCGCTGCTCAAAACGGAGCTCGTAGTCGTCATAGGACTCGCCCTCGTCAAGCGGGCACTTAAAGCCAGGGTGACCGCCCACAAAGAACGGCATGTCCTCGGTGCCCTCATTGGTCACCTCGTACGACACGGCCACCTTCTCCGCATCGATCATGTAACGAGCAACGATCTTAAACGGATACGGGTACTGCTCGAGTAACTCGACATGGTCGGCAGAGCTTAGGCTCAGCGCAACCATGTTGTCGCTCTGTTCCTCGAGTTTCCACTCCTGTTTGCGCGCAAAGCCGTGACGGGCGAGCTTAACCTCGCGGCCGCCCATGGTCATTGCGTGACCGTCACGAAGGCCGCCGCAGATCGGGAAGCAAATAGGCGCCTGGCCCGACCACACCGCCGGATCACCCTGCCACAGATACTCGCGGCCGTTGGCCGTAATAGAAGTGAACGATCCGCCAGCCGTGCTCAACGCAATGCGGACAGAGCCGTTATCAAGAACAAACTCCATGGGAATCTTCCCTTTCTTACGACAGCCCACCAAGTCAATGGGGCTGATAGAAAACCGGCCCGCGCCCCCTCACAGAAACGCGAGCCGTCAATTAAAAAGCTTCAAATCGCCAAGTACAGCCAAGAGCGAAGCACTCAAGCCAAGCAAGCAAACGTGTTATCGGAGCAGCCCGCCGTACCAGAACACTTCGCAACAACAGGGGCGATCTCACAGGTCACTCAAACGTCAGCGAGCGGCGCTCAGGTGCCCCAGGTCGCCGCGAAAGAGGAGCGACGCGTACTTCATGTACGCGAGCGACGGTTTGAGCGGCGAGATGGGGTGCCTGGGCGGCGCGCAGCGTCGACCCGTTACGCGGTTTGGTAAAACCGCGTAACCTCCTTAGTCGTGGTATTCGCCGCGGTCCCACTTCTCGAGGAACTCGTCAAAGAAGTGCGGGTCGGCCTGAGCCTCGGCATCGGCCTTGTTGCAGGCGTCGATCTTAGCGATCAGGGCATCGTGCTCGGGAGTCTTCTCGTAGGGCTCCTCCAGGAAGGCAAGCATGATGTCGGCCATCAGGAACTCGCCGGTGATCTTGCCACCAAAGCCCACGATGTTGGCGTTGAGCTCACGACGGGCATACAGGGCAGAGGTCATGTCGCGGACCAGGGCGCAACGGGCGCCGGGGACCTTGTTGACGGCGTTGGTGATGCCAATGCCGGTGCCGCACAGGGCCACACCAAAGTCGGCCTTGCCGCTGGCAACAGCCTCGCCCACGGCCTTACCGTAGATGGGATAGTGCGTACGGGTGTGGCTGTAGGTGCCGCAGTCGAGCACCTTGTAGCCAGCCTGCTCCAGGCGGTCGGCCAGATAGATCTTCTCGTCCGTAACGATATGGTCGCAACCGATTGCGATGGTCTTCTTCATCAGAACGTCCTTTCGTCTGAATTCACAAGTTGAGGTAGAAGTTCGAGTTCTCGGTGGCTCTCGTTAGGCCATCTTGTTGAGCATGTCGACACGGATCTGGTGACGGCCGCCGGCGTACTGGGCGCGCAGGAACTCGCGGGCGATCTTCTTGGCGACCTCGGTGCCCACAACGCCCGGGCCCATGGTGACCATGCGCGAGCCGTTGTGCTCGCGGGTCATGTAGGCGGAACGCTCGTCGGAAATGTTGGCGACGACCATGCCCTTAATCTTGACGGCGGCCATATAGGAGCCGACGCCGTACTTATCGAATGCGAAGCCCTGGGAATCCTTGTGCTCCAGCAGGTCCTTGGCAACGGCGGTCGCGGAATCGACAAAGTCCGCGGCAGGGGTCTCGGAATAGTCGACGACCTCGTGACCGTCGGCGATGAGCATCTCCTTGATGGACTCCTTCATCGACATACCGTCGGCATCGGAAGCGATTACAACCCTCATGACATCCTCCTTGAGAGATACGCAGGTGCGTAGTTTCTGTTTGGAAGTGTTGAATCGCGTTCAGGTCCGGGCATCTGAATGTGCGGTTCTTCACTGTTCATGTTTATTTGAACACATTCGAACAGTAACTGCAACAACTATTTGTTTATCTTTGTTCTTTTTTGAACAAATACCGTTCACAGATGATTGCTGACCGTTTGAACCGGGCGCGGACGTAGCGACCATGCGTTCAGTAAACAAAAAGGGCGGCCGAGAACGTGTCTCGGCCGCCCTTCGGCGGTATTCCCCGGTATATACAGCTGTTTTAGCTACTCAGACCGTCCGCTCTTCTTGGCATGTTTGGACGGAGCGCTCAGAAAGCGACCCGTCAAATAGTTCGCGGGACCGGAGATATCAATCCCCAGCAGGGTGTGCCCCAGCCACAAAAACGCCGCGAGCACCAGCAATGGAATCACGCACGAGGTCACGATCATCACGATGACACCTTCGATCAGATCGGTCACCTGCTGCACGATTTCGTCGGTCATCTGCTTGGCACCGCTGGTCACCGATGTGACGAGACCCGAGGCGCCGTCGGCAAGCTGCTCAAGCACATTCTTGGACTCTGTGGACTCGGTCTTTTTCTTGCTTACTTTGGAGCTGTCGCTATCTGCCGCACCCGCAGCGTCGGCCGCCTTTTGCTCGGCCGCCTCGATGCTCACTCGATACGTTTCGTCGACCTTCTGCGACACCCAAACGCTTGCAGGCACCAACGCCATGCCAATTATGGCGACCACCAGCACACGCGTTGCCACGCGGCGAATGACCGCGCTCGTGCTCCAGCGTCCGTGAATGCCAAGCGACACCGCGAAGAGTACGAGCGAGAACGGAATCAGGATGCCCAGCCCGACCGACCATAAAATGGTCAGCAGATATTTTTCGAGGTAGAGCACGGCAAGCACGATACCCAAGTTTCCCGAAAGCTGCGCGAGCTGCTCGGCAACTGGCGTTCCCGTATCGCCCGGCAGCGCAGTGATACCCGCAGATAGGGCGACGCACGAGGTTGTGAGCGCCAAAACATTGCCCTTCTTTTGATCGATGACCTCGATGGTGGAGTCCCAAGTCTTGGTATCGGCAAAATGCGGACGAGCTACAAAGCCCGACAACAGCGCCAGTACCACGAGCGCAACGATAAAGCCAATCTGCAGCTTTTTGTTTGCGCACACGACATCGGACAGGCTGGGCTGCAGCTCGGTTACCGTCGTATGCTCGGTTATCTGGACAGGACGCCCATGAGCCATCTCGCGCGCATCTGTCTTTTGAATCAATCCGTTGTCCGGCATTTGGACACCTCCTCAGTCCGGGGCTTAATGCGAAAGAAAGTATACCCACCGAGCAAAAATCGAACGGGAGGACGAACGAAGCGCACCAAGACTGTCCCCAATGACTATCTCCGGATGAGTTGCGGTGGAATAGGGATTGTTTTGCGCCCGCCGGCCCCTATTCAGTCCCCATTTCACCGCAACTTGGAGGAGGACAGAAAAAGCCCTGCCGCGGGTAGCGGCAGAGCTTTTGGAAGGGGACTTGGTTGTGAGGGCTCGTTAGGCGAGCTTGGCCTCGAGCTCGGCGATGCGCTTGTAGGCATCGATGGTAAAGCGGGTCTGCTTCTCCAGAATCATAGTGGTCATGAGAGTGTCCTGAGCGTGAGCCATGATGAAGGTCATCTCCATCTCGCCGCCGCCGGCCTCCTGCGAAAGCAGTTTGGTCTGCGTGTCGTGGGCACCGATGAGCGCATCGCTGGCATCCTTGTGCAGCTGTTCGGCCTTCTCAAAGTCACCCTCGCGAGCAGCATCGAGCGCTGCAAGCAGATCGGTCTGGGCGTCACCTGCGTATGCGACGATCTCGAATCCAACCATCGAGATTTCTTCTTTGGTTGCCATATTGCGTTCCTTTCACATATGAACCAATGGAGAGCATCGCGTCCGGGCATACGCGCTGCGTTGTGTATGACAGAAACAATAACATTCAAACAAAAAAGAACAGCTCAAAACGTAATTTCAAACTATGAACGGTCACTTTTCGCCCGTGAACGGTTTTTAAACCAATCTGAACAATATCGAACACAATTAGCGGCAACCCAAACAGGGCCGCACCTAACGCAAATCGCGCACCGTATCGCCCTCTACGAGCACACCGGGGATCAGCATGTGCTCCACGCCAGACGCACCCCCATCAGCGCCGGCAATCTTGTCGACCGCCCACATGCCGACGCGCTTGTTGTCAAAGCGCACCGTGGTCAGGCGACGGTCGGGCACGATATCGCCCAGGCTGTCATCAACACCCACCACGCTCACGTCCTCGGGCACACGCCTTCCGCACGACTCGAGCCCGCGAATGCAGCCGTATGCCATGGCATCGTTGGAGGCATAAATGGCCGTACAGGTCGGATCTTCCGCCAGAGCCTGACCGGCAGCATATCCGCTCTGTGCCGTCCAATCCCCACGGACGAGTCGCGGCGGCTCAATTCCATGCGCGCGCAATGTCTCGCGCCAGCCTTCCTCGCGCCGCATGCCCGAAAGTGAGCGCTCGGGACACGAGATAAAGTGCACGGTTTTGTGCCCCCGCCCCAGCAAGTACTCGACCACCTGGCGCGAGCAATCGAACTGGTCGTTATCGACCGTTGAACAGAGCGGGTGCTCCAGCATCGTAACGAGCACCGTCTGCATGCCGGGCAGCGGCTCGAAGGTGCCAAAGTCCGCCGGCATGCGATTCATGATCACGACCATGCCATCCACCGGCAGCGCGCTCATGCGCGACGATGCGCTCTCGAGGGTATAGGGATGTCCATCTACTTTAGTGAGGGTGATGGCATAGCCATGTTTGTCGGCCGCGGCGGCAAAGCCCTCCATACGGTCGAGGTTGCCGGTACCGGTAATGTTGAACATGGCGACGCCGACGGTCTTAAACTTGCCACGGCGCAGCGATCGACCGGCGAAATTGGGGCGATACCCCAGCTCGCGCATGGCGGCACGCACGCGTTCCTTGGTCTCGGGGCGCACACTGGGCGAATCGTGCACGGTGCGCGAGACCGTCTGCTCCGAGACGCCCGCGAGGCGCGCCACGTCTTTGACGGATACCGATTTTTTAACAGCGGCCATAGGTCGATCTTTCTATGTCAACGATGCCATTGGTGGCACCCTACGCAGTCAAATGAAACGTCTTCAAGTATATCTAACGCCTCCCCCACCATACGCTCACCACCCAAAACCTACCGTTCACCGACATTTTTGCTTCCCCGAACGGCTTTTGTCGCCCAAATATTAACGTTGCCATTGTGCAAACACAGAGCCACCGGGCGGCTCAAACGTTTACGCGTAAGGAATCGACGGTTCGCAGGCACAGGAACCACCGGTTCGCGTCTTTTTTTGTGTCACAAAATGGCAACGTCAACATTTTGGCAACCGAACGTCAAAAGCTACCATCGTTGCTAACCCACCGACTCTTAGGAGCATTGCATGGAGCAACTCATCGCCATCATCGAAAAGGGCCAGCCCTTTTTCAACGCGATCGCCCGCAACAAGTACCTCAAGGCGATCCGCGACGGCTTTATCTCCGTCATCCCCATCATCATCTTCTCGTCCATCTTCTGCCTGGTAGCCTCGGTCCCCAACATCTGGGGTTTCTACTGGCCCGATGACATCAACAACGCTCTGTGGAAGTGCTACAACTACTCCATGGGCATCCTGGCCATCGCCTGTGCCGCCACCACAGCCAAGCACTTCGCCGACGCTCAGAACCGCGATCTGCCCAAGAACAACCAGATCAACTTCATCTCGTGCATGTGCGCGGCCATCATCGGCTTCTTGCTCCTTTCGAGCGATACCATCGCCACGGATGCCGCCAGCGGCTTCAACACCACCTACCTTGGTTCCAAGGGCCTGCTGACCGCCTTCATCGCTGCGTTTGCGACCGGCATCATCTACAAGTTCTTCATTAAGCGCAACATCACCGTCAAGATGCCCGAGCAGGTTCCGCCCAACATCTCGCAGACCTTTAAGGACATCATCCCCTTCTCCGTCTGCATCACCGTCTTTTGGGTCTTTGACATCGCCTTCCGCGCTGCTTTTGGCTTCTGCTTTGCCCAGGGTGTCATCCAGGTGTTCCAGCCCCTGTTCACCGCTGCCGACGGCTACATCGGCCTCGCTGTGATCTACGGCGCCATGAGCCTCTTCTGGTTCGTGGGCGTCCACGGCCCCTCGATCGTCGAGCCCGCCATCGCCGCCGCTCTCGTTGCCAACATGACCGACAACCTGGCTGCGTTCCAGGCCGGCCAGCACGCTTCCGCTGTCCTGACCCAGGGTGCCCAGTACTTCGTCGTCTGCATGGGCGGTACCGGCGCCACGCTCGTCCTGGTCTTTATGTTCTGCTTCCTGGCCAAGTCCCAGGAGATGCGCGCCGTCGGTAAGGCCGCCATCGTCCCCGTCTGCTTTGCCGTCAACGAGCCGCTGCTGTTCGCCGCGCCCATCGTGCTCAACCCCGTCTTCTTTGTCCCGTTTGTCTTTGCCCCGATCGCCAACATCTGGATCCTCAAGATCTTTATCGACTTCTTGGGTATGAACGGCTTTATGTACACCCTGCCTTGGACCGTCCCCGGCCCCATCGGCACCATCATGGGTCTGGGCTTCCAGCCGCTCGCCTTTGTGATGCTCGCCCTTATCCTGGTCGTCGACTTCGTTCTGTACTACCCGTTCTTCCGTGCCTACGACGCCCAGAAGTGCGCCGAGGAGGCCGAGATTTCCCAGGAGGAGCTCGCCGCCAAGAACGCCGAGAAGGCCGCCAAGCTCAACGATGCCTTCCAGGGCAAGGCTGACGCCAAGAGCGTTGCCGCCGGCGCTGCTGCCGAGGTCGTGAAGGCCGACGCCCCCGCCGCTTCCGCAGCACCCGCTGCCGAGGCAACGACCGCCAGCGACCTCAACGGCAAGCGCGTGCTCGTGCTCTGCCAGGGTGGCGGTACCTCGGGCCTGCTCGCCAACGCGCTGGCCAAGGCTGCCAAGGAGCGCGGCATTAACCTCGAGACCGCTGCCGAGGCCTATGGCAACCATGTCGACATGCTCCCCGACTTTGACCTGGTCGTCCTGGCCCCGCAGGCCGCCAGCTACCTGGCCGACCTGCAAAAGGACTGCGAGCGCGTGGGCAACAAGTGCGTCGCCTGCCGTGGCAAGCAGTACATCGAGCTCTCCCAGAACGGCGACAAATCTCTCGCCTTCGTCTCCGAGCAGCTTTCGAAGTAAGTAACGCTCAGGGCCAGCCGACCATCAACAGCCGGCTGACCCTTCGATTTAGACGATTGGATATTTCATCATGTCCGTTAACCCCGCTAGCGTCACCAACCCGCCTGCGCAGTTTCCCGAGGGCTTTGTCTTTGGCGGCGCCACTGCTGCCTACCAGGTAGAGGGCGAGACCCGCACCCACGGTAAGGGCAAGGTTGCCTGGGACGACTTCCTGGAGGCCCAGGGGCGCTTTTCCCCCGATCCCGCTTCGGACTTCTACAACCAGTACCCCGTCGACTTGGAGCTGTGCGAGGAGTTCGGTATCAACGGCATTCGCCTCTCCATTGCCTGGAGCCGCATCTTCCCCAACGGCACCGGCGAAATCAACCCCGAGGGCGTCCAGTTCTACCACGATCTCTTCGCCGAGTGCCACAAGCACCACGTTGAGCCGTTTGTCACGCTGCATCACTTCGATACGCCGCTGCCCCTCTTTGAGAAGGGCGACTTCCTCAACCGCGAGACCATCGATGCCTTTGTGGACTTTGCCACCTTCTGCTTTAAGGAGTACGCCGACCAGGTGACCTATTGGTTCACCTTTAACGAGATCTGGGCCGACGCCTCCAACACCTACATCGAGGGCACCTTCCCCGGTGGCGTCAAGGCGCATCTGGCCGAGGCCTTCCAGTGCGAGCACAACATGATGCTCGCCCACGCCAAGGCAGTACTGGCCTTCCACAACGGCGGTTTTAAGGGCAAGATCGGCGTCATCCAGTCGTTGGAGTTTAAGTATCCGCTCAACGAGAACGACCCCGCCGACATCAAAGCCGCCAACAACGAGCACGTGCTGCAGAACCAGTTTTTGCTCGACGCCACCTTCCGCGGCGACTATGCGCCCGATACGCTCGAGTGCGCTAACCGCCTGGCTGCCGTCTCGGGCGGCACCATCGAGATCCCGGATGAGGACCTCGAGATCATGCGCGAGGCCGCGCTCTACAACGACTACCTGGGCGTTAACAACTACCAGTGCCGTTTCTTGAAGGCTTACGATGGCGAGAACGACCTGCACCACAACGGTACGGGCGAGAAGGGCACCGGCCGCTGGCGCGTCAAGGGCATTGGCGAGCACGTGAACAAGCCTGGCATCCCCACCACCGACTGGGACTGGATCATCTATCCCGAGGGTCTGTTCGATCTGCTCGTCTACATTAAGCAGCGCTACCCCAACTACAAGCAGATCTTCATCACCGAGAACGGCATGGGCTACAAGGACCCCTACAAGGACGGTTTTGTGGACGACCAGCCGCGCATCGACTACATCGAGCAGCACCTGCGCTGGTTGCTCAAGGCCATGGAGGTGGGTGTCAACGTGGGCGGCTACTTCCTGTGGAGCCTGCAGGATCAGTTCTCCTGGACCAATGGCTACAACAAGCGTTACGGCTTCTTCTACGTTGACTTTGAAACCCAGAAGCGCACGCCCAAGGCAAGCGCATACTGGTATAAGCACGTGGCGCAGACCCGTCGTCTGGACTAGCGGCTTGCGACGAGCGGTTGGCGGAGTTGCACCGCCCACATAACCTGTCCCCATTTCTCAGCCGGGGGCGGCACGTCACACGGCGAGCCGCCCCCGACCTTTTTGTTCAGGTCGGAAGCCGTTCGTCTCAATCTGTAACATCTAGCTGAGTTTTTTGGTCCTAGCTGTTACAGATTGAGACGAACAGGATTGCTCTTTCCGAAGAATCTAAATCTGTAACACGTAGCCCGCTTTTGACCGTCTACCTGTTACAAATCGAGACAAACGGAGTAGGACCTAACCCCGTATGTCCCTAACAGTCGAGCGTTCGACCAGCGTGCTCGGCACATGAATCGCCTCGATAGACGAGCTCTCTCCAATCGCCGCCTCAAACGCAAGCTTACCGACACCGCGCAAATCAAATCGCAGCGTCGTCAGCCGATTGTGAGGAACAAGTCCCTCGAGTGCGTCGTCGATACCAACCACGCTCACGTCGTCGGGCACGGACAGGCCCGCGTTCTCGAGCGCGGCGATAACGCCCAGCGCCATCTGGTCATTTGCCGCAAGCACGGCAGTCGGCGCCTGCGACCCGCCGGCAAGCACCTCGGCCGCAATCCGCTCGCCCATGGCGTACCCACTGTCCGCGCTCCAATCGCCACGCAGCATCGGAGCGGCATCGACATGAGCACGACCCAGCGTATCGCGCCAACCGGCCTCACGAAAACGCGAGGAAATCGAGTTTTCCGGACCCGCCACAAACCGCATATTCGAGTGACCATGTTCCAGCAGATAATTGGTCAACAGCTCACACGAACCATACTGGTCGGAGTCGATCGTCGTGCAGCGCGGATGCGCATACATGGACAGGATGACCGTTCGCACTCCCGGCTGGGGAACAAACTCCTCAAAATCGGGAGCCATGCGGTTCATGTTGAGAATCATGCCGTCGACGGGTCGCTCGACCATGCGGCGCGAGGCATCGGCAAGTGCATAGGGCTTGTCGCCGCCCATCTCGATCATAGTGACGGCAAAATCGTGCTCGCGCGCCGCTTGCATGATACCCTCGAGCGTCGCCAGGTTACCGACACGTGTGATGTTGTACATGCACAGGCCAATAGAACGATACGACCCGCCGCGCAACGCCGCTCCAGCAAAATTGGGACGAAAGCCCAGCTCTTCCATGGCGGCCAGCACACGCTTGCGCGTCTTTTCCGTCACGTTGGGCATACCGTTGACCACGCGAGACACAGTCTGGCGGCTCACGCCAGCGAGCGCCGCAACCTCTGCCGCGCTCGCCGAATGACCATTCCTTGTCTGCTGAGCCATGCCTTCCACGCTAACCTGCTTCCCAACTATTCCCCGCGCCCATGGCGCATCGTACATACATCGATAACGTGCTCATGATACCCGAGCCATATACCACAACATGAAAACTTCTGTCAATCAAAACCGCTTACCGAACAAATACAACCGTTCGCGGCTGTTTGAAGTTGTTTTGTTTCTATACATCCCAGCCGGATGTTAACGTGCTCATTGTCAAATGTTCACGTGCTCATTTTGGTTCTAATCATTTTAAGATAGTGTTTATCGGGCTTTTTCACCGCTGAACGCTAACCAGGGAGCCTCCTGAGCGCAAACGCACAATATCGAACAGCGAGACGAGAGGGTGTATGCATATGTCTTTGCTAAACCGCGTACAGCAGCTGCCGAAGGGCTTTGTTTGGGGCGCCGCAACCGCCGCGTACCAAACGGAAGGCTCCACGAAGGTGGCAGGCAAGGGTAAGACCATGTGGGACGATTACCTTGTCGCCCAGGGTCGCTTTTTGCCCGACCCGGCCAGTGATTTCTACAACCGCTACGAGGAGGATATCCGCCTTTCTGCCGAGCATGGACTCAACGCCATCCGTGTGTCCATCGCCTGGACCCGCATCTTCCCCAACGGCGACGATGCCGAGCCCCTCGCCGAGGGCGTTAAGCACTACCACGAGCTGTTCGCCTGCTGCAAAAAGTATGGCGTCGAGCCCTATGTGTCCCTGCATCACTTTGACTCCCCCGCCGCCCTGTTCAACCAGGGCGACTGGCTCAACCGCAAGACCGTCGACGCCTATGTGCGCTATGCCGAGTTCTGCTTCCGCGAGTTCCGCGAGGTCAAGAATTGGTTCACCATCAACGAGCTCATCAGCCTCTCGCACTCCCAATACATCCAAGGCAACTTCCCGCCCAACCATCACTTTGATGTGACGAGCGGCATCCAGAGCCAGCACAACGAGCTCGTTGCCCACGCCCGCGCCGTCAACCTGTATAAGGATCTTGACGAGACCGAGCACCTGGGCGGACGCATTGGCATGGTCAACGTCCTGACGCCGGCATATCCTGCCACAGACTCGCCCGCCGACCAGCACGCCGCCGACCTGTACAACGCCTTCTACACCGACTTCATCATGGACGGCGCCTTCCTGGGTCACTACTCCGCGCGCACCCTCTCACTCATCAACGAGATTCTGCGTGCCAACAACGCCACGCTTACGGTTGAGGACAGCGACATGGAGGAGCTCGCCAAGGCGGCGCCCCGCAACGATATGTTCGGCCTCAACTACTATCAGTCGGCGTTTATCGCCGCCTACGATGGCGAGTCCACCAACAGCTTTAACGGCACCGGAGACAAGGGCACCTCGTGCTTTAAGTTTAAGGGCGTCGGGCAGCAGGTCGATATGCCGGGTATCCCCACCACCGACTGGGATTGGCTCATCTACCCGCAAGGCCTCTACGACACGCTCAAGCACATCAGCGCCACCTATCCCAACCTCCCCGTCATCTATATCACCGAAAACGGCCTGGGCCACAAGGACCCCGAGCCCGACGCAAACGGCATCGTCGCCGATCCCGAGCGCATCGACTTTGTCGACCAGCACATGGAGAAGGTGCTCCGGGCGCGCGCCGAGGGCGTCGACGTCCAGGGCTACTTTATCTGGAGCCTGCAGGACCAGTTCTCGTGGGCCAACGGCTATAACAAGCGCTACGGCCTGTTCTACATCGACTTCGACACGCAAAAACGCTACATCAAGCAGTCGGCACTCTGGTACAAGGAGCTCGCCGACACTATGGCGGACGCGCAGTAGCGCATCGCCTCGCTTTCCCCCGAGAGGGGAGCGGCCCTATGCGATACAAACCCAGCCGCTCCCCTCTCTCCCCCTGGGACCGACCCCGCCTGCACCCGGGCTTTTAGCAAGCGGGAGACCATATAGGTTTTCAACGTCCATGCCATTAAGATTTCATGCAAAGAGGAGCGTGAACTATGGAATCGATCGTTAAGTTCTTGGAGAAAGGTCAGCCGTACTTCGACAAGGTCTCTAAGAACATCTACCTTCAGGCCATTAAAGACGGCTTTTTGGCAGCAATGCCCATCATCCTGTCTTCTTCTGTCTTCCTGCTTATTTCGACCCTGCCGGGCGTTGTCGCCACGGTCGGCGGCTTTACGCTGCCCGACTGGTGGAACGTCGACGTCGTGAACTTCTGCAACAAGGTTTACAACTTCACGATGGGCGTCGTGGGCATCATGGTCGCCGGCACCACCGCAAGCGCGCTGACCGGCTCCAAGAACCGCCGCATGCCTGCCGGCAAGGCCATCAACGCCACGAGCACCATGGTCGCCGCCATGTGCGCTATGCTCATCTTGGCCGTTACCCAGACGAGTGCCAAGATCGACGGCGCCGATGTCTCGGTGTTCTTTACCGACAACATGGGCACCAAGGGCCTGCTGAGCTCCTTTGTCGCCGCATTTGCCACGGTCAACATCTATGCCTTCTGCATTAAGCGAGACATCACCATCAAGCTGCCCAAAGAAGTCCCCGGCGCCATCGCCCAGAACTTCCGCGACATCTTCGCCTTCAGCTTCTCCATCCTGTTTGTCGCCGTCATCGACGTTATCTGCCGCACCTGCTTGGCCGTCCCGTTTGCCAACGTCATCTCCACGCTGGTGAGCCCGCTGTTCGCCGCTGCCGATTCCTACGCCGGCCTCGCCCTCATCTGGTTCATGATCCCGCTGTTCTGGTTCATGGGCATCCACGGCCCCTCGGTCGTTAAGCCTGCCCTCAACGCCGCGCTGTTTGGCAACATCACCACCAACCTCGCCACGCTGCAGGCCGGCGGTCACCCCGCCCTCGCCCTGACCGAAAACTTCGGTAACTACATCGGCGAACTCGGCGGCACCGGCGCCACGTTCATTGTCCCGATCATCTTCCTGCTCTTTATGCGCTCCAAGCAGCTCAAGGCCGTCGGCAAAGCCTCTGTCGTGCCCGTGATGTTCGCCGTCAACGAGCCGCTGCTGTTCGCCGCGCCCATCATCCTCAACCCGTACTTCCTGATCCCGTTCCTGTTTGCCCCCGTGGCCAACGTCCTCATTGGTAAGTTCTTCATCGACTTTTTGGGCATGAACGGCTTTATCTATGCCATGCCGTGGGCACTCCCCGGACCGATCGGCACCTTCATCGACACCAACTTCCAGCCGATCTCTCTGGTCCTGGTTGTCGTCCTGCTGGTCGTTGACTTCTTGATCTACTACCCGTTCTGCAAGGCCTACGACAACGTCCTGTGCAAGCAGGAGGCCGAGACCCTGGCCGAAGAAGAGGCCGAGGAGACCAAGGCCGTCAAGACCGCTGCCGCCCCCGCCGTTGAGGCTCCTGTTGTCGAGACCGCTTCTGCCACTGAGGCCTCCGCAGCTCCGTCCGCCCTTAAGGGCAAGGATCTGAGGGTTCTGGTTCTGTGCGCTGGCGCCGGCACCTCTGCACTGCTCGCCAACGCGCTTAAGGAAGGCGCCGACGAGCTGGGCATCGACATTACCGCCAACGCCGGTGCCTACGGCAGCCACTACGCCATCATGGACCAGTACAACGTCATCGTCCTGGCTCCGCAGGTTCGCACCTATTACAACGAGATGAAGGCCGACACCGACCGCCTGGGCATCACGCTGCTGTCGCCCAAGGGCAAACAGTACATCGACCTCACTAAGGATCCCAAGGGTGCCGTCGCCTGGATCGAGGAAAACCTCGAGGCATAAGACGCTGACACCACCTGCCGCTTGCAGACAATAAATGGCCCGTGCATCGATGTGTGATGCGCGGGCCATTTTGTTTAGACCGCACCCGTCCTCCTGTTCATCTCAATCTGTAACATCTAGCCGAGTTTTTCGGTCCTAGCTGTTACAGATCGAGATGAACGCACAGGCCAAGCCGAAAATCTCAATCTGTAACATGTAGACCACTTTTGACCGTCTAGTTGTTACAGATCGAGACAAACGGAATAAGCCGGGCCAAAAATCTCGATCCGTAACATCTAGCCGAGTTTTTGGGTCCTAGCTGTTACAGATTGAGACAAACGGAATAGGCCGAGCACGTCTACGCCCGCAAGTCCTTTACGCTGGAACGCTCGACCAACACGCCCGAGACGAGCGTACGGCTTCTGGAGCTCGGAGCTTCCAGACCCGCGACGACCTCGTTGAGCGCACGGACGCCCAGCTCGCGGTGGCGAAACTTCACCGACGTCAGAATCGAGTTGGGAATCGTCTTATAGAGCTCATCGTCGAAGCCGATCACGGACACATCATTGGGCACACTGAGCCCTTTGTCACGTAGAGCCATCATCACGCCGTTTGCCATGCAGTCGTTAGCAGCGAGGACCGCCGTGCAATCGGGCTTATCGGCAAGCACAAGGCCCGCGGCATAGCCACTATCCGCATTCCAATCGCCTTGCAGAGGCTCGGGCGGCTCAATGCCACGCGCCTCGAGTGCCGCACGCCAACCTTTCATACGGCACTGGCTCGACAACGACTCTTTCTTACCAGAGACGAAGTACACGTTTTTATGCCCGTGGTTCAAGAAGTACTCGCACGCCATGCGCGCGCCGCCCTCTTGGTCGTCACTGACGGTGGAGCAGGTAGGATGTTCCATCGGTGTGATAATCACCGTCTTGAGGTCTTTCGGTGCCTCAAAAGTATCAAAGTCATCGACCATCTGACGCAGGTTGAAGATCATGCCATCAACAGGCAGCTGCGACATCCTACGCGCCGCTTCGGCAAGGGTCATCTTCTCCCCCGCCCGCTTTTTGATCATCGTGAGCGCAAAGCCGCGTTCTTCGGCGGCATCTGCGATACCGTCAATCATGTCCACGGCACCGCCCGACAAGTGGAACAGCACCACGCCGATGCACCCGTAACGGCCCAACTTGAGCGAACGAGCGGCAAAGTTGGCTCGAAACCCGAGCGCCTCCATTGCCGAATGGACCTTATCGCGTGTCGACTCTCGCACGCTATCGGGCTCGTTGATCACGCGCGACACCGTCTTGAGAGAAACGCCCGCGGCAACTGCCACATCATTCATTGAGACATTTTTCTTGTCCATCGTTGCCACTACTTCTCCAGTCGGTTTTGCATCGCTTGTTTTTTGCGTTCTAGCATACACTACCTGCCTGACTGATAAATCAACCGTTTACCGGACAATATCGACCGCTCACCCGTATATCCTTGTTGCTCTTCCAAAAATGTCTTACGTTGTCATTAACGAAATGACAACGTTGTCATTTCGCAATGCCTTCCTTATACAGGAAGGTTTCCGGGCAGTCCTGACCATCCATCGACGACCAGTTCCATCCACATGCATCGCGCATCGAGCAGCAAAGGAGCTCTATGGACGCCATCGTAAAGATGCTCGAAAAGCATCAACCGTTCTTTGAGAAGATCTCGAGGAACGTCTACCTCCAGGCCATTAAGGACGGATTCCTTGGGTGCATGCCCATCGTCCTCACCTCTTCGATCTTCCTGCTCATTGCCACCCTTCCTGGCGTAGTTGGCATCACGCTGCCCCAGCCGCTCATCGACTGGTGCAACAAGCTGTACAACTTCACCATGGGCGTCATGGGCATCATGGTTGCCGGCACCACTGCCAAGAACTTCACGGCTTCCATGAACCGTCGCATGCCCGCCGGCAAAGTGCTCAACGACGGTTCCACCATGGTGGCCGCCCAGTGCAGCATGCTGCTGCTCGCAGTCACGCAGTTCACCACCAAGTTCAACGGCTCCGAACTTTCGGTCTTCGATTGCACCAGCATGGGTACGCGCGGTCTGTTCTCGGCCTATATCGCCGCGTTCATTACCGTGTGGGTCTACAAATTCTGCGTCTCGCGCGATCTGACCATCAAGCTGCCCAAGGAGGTCCCGGGCGCCATCGCTCAGAACTTCCGCGACATCATCCCCTTTGGCGGCGCCGTCATCATCTGCGGCATCATCGATGTGGTTGTGCGCAACCTCATGGGCGTTCCGTTCTCCGAGCTGCTCATCAAACTGCTCTCCCCGCTCTTTACCGCTGCAGAAACCTATCCTGGCCTTATCCTTATCCAGGCAGCCACCGCGTTCTTCTGGTTCATCGGTGTCCATGGTCCTTCGATTGTCCAGCCGGGCATCGACCCCATCCGTCTTGCCAACCAGGCCGAGAACCTGCAGGTTCTGCTGGCCGGTGGTCACCCCGCCCACTCCCTCACCTTTAACATGTCGCTCGTGGGTGAGTTCGGCGGCACCGGCGCCACGTTCATCGTGCCGCTTCTGCTGATTCTCTTTATGAAGTCCAAGCAGCTCAAAGCCGTCGGTAAGGCCTCGATTGTTCCTGTTGCCTTCGCCGTCAACGAACCGCTGCTCTTTGGCGCGCCGATGATCCTTAACCCCTACATGCTCATCCCCTTTGTTGCCGCCGGCTGCGTCAACGTGAGTGTTGCCAAGTTCTTTATCGATAACGTGGGCATGAACGGCTTCTCCTTCGTGGTGCCTTGGGCTACCCCTGCCCCCATCGGCATTTTCATCACCACGAACTTCCAGCTTATCGCCCTGGTGTTTGTTGCAATCATCATCTTGCTGGACGCCATCATCTACCTGCCGTTCTTGAAGGCATACGATAAGCTGCTCTGCGACCAGGAAGCCGAGCGCGCCGCCGAGCTGGGTCTTGAGTCCGATGGTGCTGCCACCATTGCCGCCAGCACCTCTGCGCCCGCTGTCGAGCAGACCGCCGTTGCCGTCGAGCCGACCGCCGCTGCCGCCGACAGCAAGCCTGTCGCCGATCAGCCCGAGCCCGCCGCCGACGCATCCGCCAAGAAGGATGTCGACGGCCTGAAGGTCCTCGTCCTGTGCGCCGGCGCCGGCACCTCTGCCATGCTTGCCAACGCCATCAAGGAAGGTGCCGCGCAGACCGGAGAGAACATCGCCTCCTCCGCAGGCGCCTATGGCCAGCACACTGCCATCATGGATCAGTACGACGTTATCGTGCTTGCCCCGCAGGTCCGTAGCTACTACAACGACATGAAGGCCGACACCGATCGCCTGGGCATTAAGCTGCTCGCCCCGCGCGGTAAGGAATATATCGACCTTACCCGCGACCCCGCTGGCGCCATCAAGTGGCTCCGCGAGAACCTCGACTAGTTCCTCCCTCTGTTGGTGCCCGGATCCCCAGTTCGGGCACCTCTCCCTATTCGTATCCCACAGAAAGGATGACTCATGACCAACCCCATGCAGTTCCCCGACGGCTTTGTATTTGGCGGCGCCACCGCCGCTTACCAGGTTGAGGGCGAGACCCGCACGCACGGCAAGGGCAAAGTGCCCTGGGACGATTTCCTGGCTGCTCAGGGTCGCTTCTCCCCCGATCCCGCAAGCGATTTCTACAACAAGTACCCGGTCGATATCGACCTGTGCCAGCGCTTCGGCATCAACGGTATCCGCGTCTCCATCGCCTGGAGCCGCATCTTCCCCAACGGCACTGGCGAGATTAACCCCGAGGGCGTTGCCTTCTATCACGAGCTCTTTGCTACCTGCAATAAAGCCGGCGTTATCCCCTATGTCACGCTCGATCACTTCGATACGCCCGAGGCCTTTTACCAGAACGGCGGCGAGGGCTTCCTGACGCGCACGACGATCGACGCCTTTGTCGAGTATGCCAAGTTCTGCTTTGCCGAGTTCACCGAGGTCAAGCACTGGTTCACCTTTAACGAGATTCCCGCGACCGCCGAGGGCAGCTTTATCGTCGGCAACTGGCCGCACGGCGAGAAGTACCGCCTGAACAAGGCCTTCCAGCTCATGCACAACATGATGGTGGCCCACGCCAAGGCTGTCGTCGCCTTCCATGAGGGCGGCTTTGAGGGCGAGATCGGCATTGTCCAGAACCTTGAGCCCAAGTATCCCCTCGATCCCAACAGCGCTGCCGACTGTGAGGCAGCTCGCATGGCCGACGTCATCAACAACCGCTGGGTACTCGACGCCACCTTCCGCGGCCACTATGCAGCCGACACCATGGAGGCTGCGACCAAGCTGGCCCATATCGCCGGCGGCGAGCTCGACGTCCGCGACGAGGACATCGCCGCGCTGACCGCCGCGCTCCCCTACAACGATTGCCTGGGCGTCAACACCTACAAGTGCCAGTTCCTGCGTGCCGCCGAGGGCGAAAACAACATCAACCACAATGGCACCGGCGACAAGGGCTCCTCGCGCTGGTTCCTCAAGGGCGTAGGCGAGGCATGCGTGCGCGAAGGCGTTCCCACCACCGATTGGGACTGGATTATCTATCCCGAGGGCCTGTACGATCTGCTGCTCCGCATTAAGAACGATTACCCCAACTACAAGAAGATCTACATCACCGAAAACGGCATGGGCTATAAGGACGACTTTGAGGACGGCTTTATCGACGACGCCCCTCGCATCGACTACATGCGTCAGCATCTCGCATGGATCCTCAAGGCAATCGACGGCGGCGTGAACGTCGACGGTTACTTTGTGTGGTCGCTGCAGGACCAGTTCTCCTGGACCAACGGCTACAACAAGCGCTACGGCCTGTTCTACATCGACTTTGAGACCCAAAAGCGCTATCCCAAGGCAAGCGCGTACTGGTACAAGAACGTCGCGGAGACCGGCCTGCTCATGGCCTAACTTTTGCCGCATACCCCCTGTCGGCCGCATGCGAATCCCTCCACGGGTTCGCATGCGGCCTTTTTTGTTTTTGGTGAGCCCGAGCTGGCCGTTTGTCTCAATCTGTAACATCTAGCAGGGATTTTCGGCCCTAGCTGTTACAGATCAAGACAAACAGAACGCCCGAGCAGAAATATCTCAATCTGTAACACATAGCCCACTTTTAACCGTCTAACTGTTACAGATCGAGACAATAAGATAGTCAAATCCGAACTTTCCAAGCAGTTATAAAGCATGGTTTCTAGTTTTCGGTATCACGAACATACTTTCGGTATCATTTAATGATATTATGATATCGAAAGTATGTTCGTGATACCGAAAGGAGCCGCATGCGCCAGTTCGATTACACCACAGTCCCAGCGGAACTCGAAGCAACTCCAATCACCAACCTCCTCCTCTCGATACGCGAGCATAAAGGCCGTCAGCTTGCTCTGAGTCAAGTCAAACCCGAACTTCTATCGTCCCTAATGGAGGAGGCTAAGATCCAAAGCACCCGGTCCTCCAACGGACTTGAAGGAATTGTTACCACCCAAAAAAGACTCAAAGCGATCATGGCGTATTCCGCCAAGCCAAGCTCCCGCGCAGAGGAAGAAATTGCTGGATACCGAGATGTGCTGTCGCTTATTCACGAGCAACACGATTCCATTCCCGTAACGCCATCGGTCATTCTGCAGTTGCATCGTGACCTCATGGCGCACACGGCAATCTCGTATGGAGGCCATTGGAAAGATAGCGATAACGAAATCGTCTCCATTGACGATCAAGGAAATCGATTTGTGCGCTTTAGGCCCCCTTCGGCCCTAGCAACCCCGGGACTTATTAAAGAAGCCTGCCAGTCCCTCAACGATGCTTTATCTCGCCAAGTTTGCGATCCCCTCCTTATATCGCTCCGCTTTATCTTCGATTTTGTTAGCATTCATCCCTTCAACGATGGCAATGGCAGGATGAGCCGGCTCCTTACAACGCTGCTGCTCGAAAAGACTGGATACGACGTTGCGCGTTACATCAGCATCGAACGACTTATTGAAGACAACAAAGCGCTTTACTACAACGCTCTCGCTGCAAGCTCCACTGGATGGAATGAAAATCAAAACACCGAAGTACCCTTTATCCGTTTCATGCTCGGAACAACCCTGGCCGCCTACCGACAGCTCGAGCAGCGTACCTTAATTGAATCAAGCACTCGTCCCATGTCGAAGCAAGCGCGCATCGCCGTTCTATTTCAACAGAGACCCGGCGTCATTAAGAAATCCGACATCCGATCCAACTGCCCCGATATCAGCGAGGTCACCGTTAAACGAACCCTCGGTCAGCTTGTTAGTTGCAGCGCAATCGAAAAAACAGGAGCGGGTCGTTCGACAGGCTACATACTCAAAGACGTCCATGCTCTAGAACTATTCTTGCAATCCACAATACCCGATAGCGAGGCCGCAATAACAAAAGAGGCTCCAAAGGATAAGCTCCTTGAACGTATAAACCACGCCGAGGATGAAAGCAAAGAGGGGCTCTATGAAGACTATGATTCATTCTCAAGGGACATAAAGACGAAATACGGAGTCTAGTCATATCTCAGAATAGCCTCATCCTTGTTGCTCAAAGTTATTTGCGCGTCATTGTAAAGCGGTACCCCCGCGCCGGCAGGGGGGCAGATGTATCGCCTGCCGATCCTGCTGGAGTCGGCAATCAGATAGCGCGTATCGACCTTGCTAAAGGTGAGCTGCTGGATGCGGCCCTCGTCCATGTTGGACGTGGACACGTCGCCGTCCAGAATACCGTTGGCGCCGATAAACGCCGCATCGATGCCCAGCGCGCGCAGGGTATCCTCGGCCGTGGGCCCCACAAAGGCGGCGGTGCGGCGGCGGTACATGCCGCCCACCAGGCACAGCTCGCAATCCTCGCGCGCCTCGAGCAGGCTAAAGGCCGAAAGCGAATTGGTCACATAGATGAAAGTCAGCTTGTCGGTGACTCGGAGAGCGCCAATGCGATCTCACGACGGTTGCGCGCATT
Organism: uncultured Collinsella sp.; assembly: GCA_902493125.1. GTDB lineage: Bacteria > Actinomycetota > Coriobacteriia > Coriobacteriales > Coriobacteriaceae > Collinsella. The sequence goes on from CABUOF010000033.1 coordinate 23,548, forward strand.
GTCTCAATTAGATACTCAAATCAGAACCACCCTTAAAAAGGGTGGTTTGCTCTTAGGGTATAACCCACGGGCC